>NZ_JBQFVP010000010.1:0-243537 GCF_056539825.1 Ruegeria sp. B10 | reverse complement strand
TGGCGAAGACGGCAATGCCGAGGTCGAGGCCAAGGTCAAAGCAGAAGTCGCCGACCTCTGCGCACGCTTCCCTATCTATCCGAACCTGTAAAACCAAGGACAATAAACCATGAGCTTTCACCCAATCGAACAGGCTCCGGCCCGTCTGAACCGCAGCGAACTGGCTGTTCCGGGCAGCCAGCCCGGCATGTTTGAAAAAGCGGCCAAGTCGGATGTGGATGTGATCTTCCTGGATCTGGAAGACGCCGTCGCGCCCGACGAAAAAGAACAGGCTAGAGCGAACATCATCGAGGCCCTGAATGACATCGACTGGGGCAACAAGACCATGTCGGTGCGGATCAACGGGCTGGATACTCATTACATGTATCGCGACGTGGTGGATGTGGTCGAACAGGCCGGTCAACGTCTGGACCTGATCATGATCCCCAAGGTCGGCACCGCCGCGGATGTATACGCCGTCGACATGCTGGTCACCCAGATCGAGGACGCCAAAGGCTACAAAAAGCGGATCGGGTTCGAACATATCATCGAAACGGCGCTCGGCATGCAGAATGTCAGCGAGATTGCTGCCGCGTCGAAACGCAACGAAAGTCTGCATTTCGGGGTTGCCGACTATGCGGCCTCGACCCGTGCGCGGACAACCATCATTGGCGGTGTGAACCCGGATTACTCGGTGCTGACCGATGCCGATCCTGAGGGCGGCCGCATGACCCATTGGGGTGATATGTGGCACTACGCGCTTGCGCGTATGGTGGTCGCGGCACGTGCAAACGGGTTGCGCCCGATCGACGGCCCGTTCGGTGATTTTCAGGACCCCGCTGGCTATCGCGCGGCGGCAAAGCGCGCAGCGGTGCTGGGGTGCGAAGGCAAGTGGGCCATTCACCCCAGCCAGATCGCGCTGGCCAATGAAGTCATGTCGCCTTCGGATGCCGAGGTGGACAAGGCCAAGCGGATTCTCGTCGCGATGGCCGATGCGGAGGCGGCAGGCAAGGGCGCTGTCTCGCTGGACGGTCGCCTGATCGACTATGCCTCGATCCGGCAGGCGGAGGTGCTGGTTGAAAAGGCAGGTCAGATCGCTGCCGCGTGATCTGCCAATTGTTAGACGGTTCGGGCTGTCCAATCGGACGGCCCGTTTCGGTTTTGCGGACGAAAGGCGCTGATCGGACGGCCGAATTCACGGGTGAACGACCGCCCCAAGGCCGACGCACAAGAAAACCCGCATCGCAGGGCGATCTGCTCGACACTCAGTCGCGTTTCCTGCGCCAGATAGCGCGCATGTTGCAGACGATAGAGCTTGTAGTATTTGCCGGTCGTCATCCCCAACTCATCCGCAAACGCGCGGCTGAGGCTGCGCTCAGAGAGCGAGACGCGTTCGGCCAGTTCAAAGGTTGTCAACGGAGTCTCGAGGTTCTCGGCAATGACATTCAGGGCGTCCAGCAGTTTTGGGGACCCACGATCCTGCAATTGTTGCGAACCGCGCTTCAGCTCGGACTGGCGGGCGGGGTCGTATATGAACATGTTCGATGCATCAAACGCGGCGGCGGGGCCGAACAGGTTCTGGATCAGGTCGAGGGTCAGTTCCAGCGCCGTGCTGGCCCCTCCGCAGGTCAGAAACGGGCCGGAATGGACAAACCGCGCGCTGGACACGTTCACTTCGGGAAAGCTTTCGCGAAAGGCATCAAGCTCCTGCCAGTGGATCGTGGCCTGGTGCCCGTCCAGAACCCCGGCTTCGGCCAAAATCCAAGCCGCTGTATCCAAAGCCAGAACGCGCTTGGCGGTCCGAACGGCCTGTCGGATTGCAGCCAGAAGCTCTTTGTTGATCTGCTGCCGGACGCGGTAACCGGCCACGATGACCAGCGTTCCAGTCGATTTCGCCGGGTCGAAGGCCCGATTGGGAGAGACCTGTATCGCGCTCGAGCTTTCCACGGGTTCGCCGTTCAGGCTGGTGATCTCCCAACCCGGACTGGCGTAGAGCGCGCGCATCTTGACGTCTCGCAACGGCTCGAGCGCGCTGGCCAGCACCATGTTGGAGAACCCATCCAGCAACAGGAACTCGAAATGCTCATGCGGGGATGACGACAAAAGTATTCCTCCTGACGAGAAATGTATCGTGTGTTCCGGGGTTTTGAAAGTAGCGTTGCCGCATTCAGTCGCCTTCCAAGGCGCGATTCCTGCTGATCGAAGGACAAAGATATGCCCCTTGCCATGAACCGCGAAGTTTTCATCACCTGTGCCATCACTGGATCTGGTGGGACGCAGGACAAATCCCCTCATGTGCCGCGCTCGCCCGAGCAGATTGCCAATTCGGCGATTGATGCGGCCAAGGCGGGGGCTGCCGTTGTGCATTGCCACGTGCGCGACCCGGAAACCGGCGTGCCTTCGCGCGATCTGGGCCTGTACCGCGAGGTGACAGACCGCATTCGCGATGCTGAGGTCGATGTGGTGCTGAACCTAACGGCCGGTATGGGCGGTGATATTGTGTTCGGCCCGACCGAAAACCCGTTTCCGGTCAATGAAGCGGCCACTGACATGATCGGGGCGACAGAGCGGATGGCGCATATCGCCGAATGCCTGCCCGAAATCTGCACCCTCGACTGTGGCACCATGAACTTTGCCGAAGCAGACTATGTGATGACCAACACCCCCGGCATGCTGCGGGCGATGGGTCAGATGATGACTGATCTTGGCGTAAAGCCCGAGATTGAGGCCTTCGACACCGGCCACCTATGGTTCGCCAAGCAACTGGTAAAAGAGGGTATTCTGGAGCCCAACGCTCTGGTTCAATTGTGCATGGGTGTGCCGTGGGGCGCCCCCAATGACATCAACACCTTCATGGCGATGGTCAATGCGGTGCCGTCTGATTGGACATGGTCGGCCTTCTCGCTGGGTCGCGACCAGATGCCCTACGTTGCGCAATCGGTTCTGGCGGGTGGCAATGTCCGCGTCGGGCTTGAGGACAACCTGTTTCTGGAAAAAGGCGTTCTGGCCACCAATGCACAACTGGTCGAACGGGCCGTGACGGTGATCGAGAACATGGGCGCCAAGATCATCGGCCCGGACGCCGTGCGCGAGAAACTGGGCCTGACCAAGCGCGCTCCCGTCGCGAAATGAGCAGGCGCGTTCTTGTAACCGCAGGCGCGGCGGGCATCGGTCGTGTTATTGCGGAGCAGTTCATTCAAGATGGATCGCGGGTCGCGGTCTGCGATGCAGATCCCGCAGCGGTTCAGAGCTTTGCCGAATCGCATCCCGGCAGTATCGCCGTGGTGGCCGATGTCACCTCGGAAGCCGCCATGGACGCTTACCTAAGTTCGGTTGAGGCCGAATGGGGCGGCATTGATGTGGTCTGCGCCAATGCCGGTACCGGCGGCCCCGCCGGGCCGATCGAAGACCTTGCCTATGACGCGTGGCAGCAATGCCTCGCCACCAACGTGCACGGTGCATATCTGACCTGTCGCTGGGCGGCGCGGGTCATGAAGGCGCAAAAAAGTGGCCTGATCGTCATGACCTCGTCCACCGCTGGGATCATGGGCTATCCGATGCGGTCCCCATATGCGGCAGCGAAATGGGCCCTGATCGGTCTGACCAAAACCTTGGCGATGGAGCTTGGCCCCTTTGGCATCCGCGTCAACGCGATCTGCCCCGGTGCTGTTGAAGGCGACCGGATGGAGCGTGTATTGGCCAACGAGGCCGCAGCCCATGGTCAGAGCATTGAGACCATGCGCGCCGCCTATGTGACCGGCGTGTCCATGAAAACATGGGTTACGGCGCAGGACGTGGCGAACAGCATTCATTTCCTTGCCTCAGAGGCGGGAACCAAAATCTCGGGGCAGGTTCTGTCCATTGATGGCCATACGGAGACACTTGCGCCATGACACAAAAAGCAACCATCATCGGCGGCGGCGTGATCGGCGGGGGCTGGGTTGCCCGTTTTCTGCTGAACGGCTGGAACGTATCGGTTTTTGACCCGGACCCGGAAGCCGAGCGCAAAATCGGCGAAGTACTGGCCAATGCCCGCCGTGCCTTGCCCGCCCTTTATGACAAGGCGCTGCCAGCCGAGGGTACTCTGACTTTTCATGACGACATGGGCGAGGCTCTGGCTGGTGCCGTGTGGGTTCAGGAAAGCGTGCCCGAGCGTTTGGACCTCAAGCACAAGATCCACGCGCAGATCGACGAGTTGTCGCCTGCGGATGCGGTGATCGGGTCTTCGACCTCGGGGTTCAAACCCTCTGAACTGAACGAACAGGGCGGGCGCGTCGTCGTCGCGCACCCGTTCAACCCCGTCTACCTGCTGCCGCTGGTCGAGCTGGTGGGGGACGCGGACACATGCGCCAAGGCGTCGGATATCCTGCGGTCCATCGGGATGTATCCGCTGACCGTCCGCAAAGAGATCGACGCACACATCGCTGACCGTTTCCTCGAGGCTGTCTGGCGTGAGGCGCTTTGGCTGGTCAAGGATGGCGTCGCCACGACCGAGGAAATCGACGAAGCGATCCGCATGGGGTTTGGTATCCGCTGGGCGCAGATGGGTCTGTTCGAAACCTACCGCGTCGCGGGTGGCGAAGCGGGGATGAAACACTTCATGGCGCAATTCGGCCCGGCCTTGCAATGGCCCTGGACCAAGCTGATGGATGTGCCGGAATTTACCGATGAACTGGTCGACCTGATCGCGGGTCAGTCGGACGCGCAATCCGGCCATTTGTCGATCCGCGAACTTGAGCGTCTGCGCGATGACAACCTGATCGGAATGATGCGCGCCTTAAAGAAGACCGGCAGCGGGGCGGGCGGCGTTCTGAATGCGCACGAAGCGATGTTGCCTGACCCCGAAGGTGATGATCTGCCGATCACGGTGGATCGTGTCATCCCGCAAAGCTGGACAGACTATAATGGCCACATGAATGAGGCCCACTATATCGAGGTCTCGGCCCAGGCGACGGACAGTTTCATGCTGATGATCGACGCGGATGCAGATTATATCGCGGCGGGCAACAGCTATTTCACGGTCGAGAATTTCGTGCAGTACCACGCGGAATTGCATGCGGGGGATCGTCTGACCGTCACAACGCAGGTTCTGCGGGGCGAAGGCAAGAAAATGCACCTGTTCCACCGTCTGCACGGACCGGATGGAGAGGTCGCGGCCACTGTCGAAACCCTGCTGCTGCATATGGATCTGAACGCGCGCAAGACCTCTCTGCCGACCGAGTATGTGGCCGCGAAACTGACCGCTTTCGCCGAAGATCACGCCAAGCTGCCAGCCCCTCAGGGGGCGGGCCGCCATGTGGGGCAACGGGGCTGATAGCAACGCGTGCCGCCTCTGGGTTCATGAATCCGGCGGCGGCATCTACTGGCGGGTCGATCTGCAAAGATCCTGATCCGCCTTTTTTCCGCAAGCCCGGCGGCGTTGTGTTATAATTTCCTCCAATTGTTGTTGTGTTTTGGAGGTAAATTATGATTTTTCGTTTAGTGGCAGCACTTTGTTTGACCTTCGCTTTGTCTACCGCGAATCCCCAGATTGCCAGGGCAGATGCGGGTGACTTCATTGGCGGCGCTGTTGTCGGAGGCGTGGTTGGCTACGCAATCGGCAAAGATCAGCAAAAGAAGAAAGCGCAGCGCTCGACCACCCGGACATATCGGCCAAGCATTCCATCTACTTCGGAAGGGGCGCAGACGCAAACGGCGCTCAACTATTTCGGCTACAATGCGGGGCGTGTTGATGGTCAGGTGGGTGGCGGCACGCGAGCTGCAATCCAACGGTATCAGGCGTCCATGGGATACCCAGTCAACGGGTATGATTTCCAACCGTATCAGCGCGATTTCCTGATGCAGGCCTATTACTGGGGTACGAGTGGTGGTCAGGCCAGCACTCAGCTCTCCGGACAGCCTTTGTTGATGGCCTATCGTCGGCAAGTCCAAACGGGCACAGCTGTGGCCGCCGCTCCGGTGCCCGCACCGCAACCTGTGGCACCTGTGACTGCAACGGCGGCCCCTGCAGAACCAGCGCCCGAGCCGGAAGTGACCGAAACGGCCACTGCAGCGCTGCCGAGCCTGTTTGCGGGCGGTACCGGTGGCCCGTCGCTGGCCAACCGTTGTAGTGCAGTGATGCTGCAAACTTCGACCAATGGCGGCTACACGACGCTGGCGAACATGTCGGACCCAGATTTCGCCCTGAGCGAGCAGTTCTGTCTTGCGCGCAGCTACGCCATGGCACGGGGTGAGGATCTGATGCAGGACATTCAGGGCCTGACACCGGATCAAGTGACCGCGCAATGCGAGGCCTATGGTGAGATGCTTGCACCTCAGGTCGTCTCCCTGTCGTTGACGTCTAAAACCGAGGCCGAAACGCAGATGCGTAAGCTGGCGTTGGATTCTGGCCTAAGCCCCAAGGACATTGCAGCGACAAGCAAGGTCTGTCTGGCGATGGGCTACCGTCAGGACAATATGGACAGCGCAGTAGGCTCGGCATTGATGCTGGTTGCCATGGGTGAACCTGCCTATGGAGAGTTGATCGGTCACCACCTGCGCGAAGGTTTCGGCGTGCAAGAGCGTCGCGATCTGGCAATGCAGTGGTATGACGCAAGCCTGTCCGCGCTGGATGCCGGATCTCAGGCCGTGTTCCTGCCGTCACAATCGGATCGCCCGGAATTGCTACGGGCAGCGATGACAGAAACACAGTAGGTCTGGCTGACCCATTCCGCGGGCGCATGGATCGCCCGCGGCTTCTTCAAGCGCCGCAATAGCAGGAACCATGATTGGGTGCAGAGCAATTCTGCGAAAATCAGCGATATACAAATTTAATTCTTGGCGTCACGCGCTTCTGAATGCGTCAAGATACAATGCCCGTGCGCAAACACCTCAAAGGCGTGCTGTTTGGCATTGGCGGCAAGCGACATACCCGCTTGTTCCGCCAACCAACGCGGTGGGCGAGGATACGTCGATCAGCGTCGCGCAATTCCCAGCGCCAAGGGTGTGTCAGCGATCCGCAATCAACCCCTTTCCCGTGATGCTTGTCTATGGTTGGTCCACGTTCAAAATCCGCGGGGCATGCACATGTGTTCGGACGAGTAAGGCCGCGGCTACGCCTGCGATTGCGCCGAACAGATGCGCCTCCCACGAGATGCCGGGCTGGCCGGGCAGAACGCCCCAAAGGATTGAACCGTATAGCACCCCAACCACCATAGCCACGGCAAGGGTCACTGGCGACCGATCAACCAATCCGCGCGCGACCAGAAAGCCGAACCACCCAAACACCAGACCGGATGCGCCGATATGGATGGCTGTGTTTCCGAACAGCCAGACCAGCGCTCCGCCCAAAGCGATGATGACGGCGTTCACGACCAACAATGCCCGTGTTGCTGTAGCCGCCAGCAAGGCCCCCATCAGGATCAGCGGAGGCGTGTTAGAAATGAGATGCGGAAAGCTGGCATGCAGAAGTGGCATGCCAAAGATACCGTCCAACCCGGCGATCTGCCTTGGGATCAGCCCGAACGCGAGGTTCAGGCGGTACCCAACCGTCCAATTGAGAACCTGTATCGCCCAAAGCACCGCTATGAAGAGCGCCAGGACCTTGAACCGCGAAAAAACAACACGTTTACCGTTTTTATCAATCATATGAAATAGATAATCGTGGCAGTGACAACGATCAATACGCCTTGCAGGATGGTCGGATCAGAGTGTGGGCGCTGACGCGCTCAGGTGGTAAAGACCTCGAAATGGATCTGGTTTTCCTCGACCCCCAACGCTTCAAGAGCGGACTTCAGGTTGGTCATGAAATCCAAAGGACCGCAGAGCAGATACTGAGCGTTGGGACCGGCATTCAATGCGACCAACGCCTGCGCTGTGATCCGGCCTTTGACGTCAAAATCCTGCCCCGCCACGTCCTGGGCCTTAGGCGCGCTGTAGTAGATCCGTTTCCGTGCGGTCGGGCTGGTGGCAATCAGGTCGTCAACTTCGCCGCGCAACGCGTGAAATCGTCCGTTGCGCGCGGCGTGTATGAACCAGACCGGACGATCAGGGTGCTGTGCCACAGTCTGATGCAGCATTGCGACCATCGGGGTCACGCCAACGCCGGCGCTGATGAGGATAAGGGGGCTGTCACCGGAGGGGACCAGGAAATCTCCGGCCGGCGGTTTGGCCTCGATCACGTCGCCCACTTGCACCTTGTCGTGCAGAAAGCGGGACGCAGCACCATTCGGTTCGCGTTTCACAGTGATCCTGTAGTTGTCCTCGACCGGGTTGCCGGACAGGGTGTATGTCCTCCGCAGCTTGGTGTCATGCGTCGGAACGTTGAGCGTAATCGGCAGGTGCTGCCCCGCCTCAAAGGCGGCAAGTGGCCCCCCATTTGCAGGTCGCAAGTGAAATGAGGTGATCCCCTCGGCCTCGGCAATCTTGTCCGTAACCACCAGCTGCCTCGATGGGGTCGGCTCAGCCGACCATCGCAACGACAGCGCGTTTGGTCGGTCAATCACGGCGTCGACCTGTACGTCGATAATGCGCAGAATGTTGGGGTCACGAGCCTCGGCCGGAGCCCAGTCGATCTCGGCCCGCCCGGATAGATGTAGCAGCCCTCCGGTCGCGAAATCGACGAACAGCAGCCCGATGTGCGGGTTTTCCAACAGGTTACCAATCGTGTTGAAGAAGTTGTTGCCGGAATAGTCGGGAATACGCAGACGGTTTGGGCCGACCACGCGAACAAATCCGGGTGTCCCCCCGCGATGAGAGGCATCAAACCCGTTCGAAGCCGCGTGTTGCGGACCATGCCGACCAGACCCGACGAACAAGGTATCCGAGGCGCTGATACGGGCGATCTGTTCGGGGTTGAGGTGATCCGACACCACCGCCTCTTCCGGTTTATTGCCGGCCACCCGCCGCCAGTCGCGTTCATTGATATACTGAGGGCAGTTGCCGAAGCTCTGGCGGATATCGATTGCAAAACCAGTGTCGGTTGGACGGGTCCGACCGCTGAACCGATTGCGTCTCCGCGTCGCCAGCTCGATGCCGACAACGCCGATATCAGCCCCTTTTCGCAGGCTTTCTGCCAGCGGATCACGCGGGTCGATCACGGTATCAACCGTCAGTCTGCGGGGATCAGGCGAATGAACGAACCTGTCTTCGCCTTCAATGATTGTCGCCCATATGCGGCCTTCTGCATCGCTGGACGCAGCCACCAGAAACGGCTGCGCCTGATAGAAGGCACGATGCTGGTCCGGCAAGTGGTCGCGAATGTACGGAGCGGCCCTGCGGGCCGTATCGCCCGCACCCGCCCGCACCTGCGCCGCCAGTTCGCCCGCGTGAAACGGAGTATCCGTGCCAGACATCGTCTAACCTCCTTGGTGTGTGTTTAAAGGCCCAGATCGCTCAGCCCCGGATGGTCGTCCGGGCGACGGCCCAGAGGCCAGTGGAACTTGCGTTCATCCTCTGTGATCGGCAATTCGTTGATGCTGGCAAAGCGGTTGGCCATGTAGCCGTTTTCGTCGAATTCCCAGTTCTCGTTGCCGTAGGCCCGGAACCAGTGTCCGCTGTCATCACGGTATTCATAGGCGTATCGCACCGCGATGCGGTTGCCGTCATGGGCCCAAAGCTCCTTGATCAGGCGATAGTTCAGTTCCTTGTTCCATTTGCGGGTCAGAAACGCCTCGATCTCGGCGCGGCCAACTGGGAATTCGGCCCGATTGCGCCATTTGCTGTCAGGCGTGTAGGCCAGCGCAACCTTGGCCGGGTTGCGGCCATTCCAGCCGTCTTCGGCCAGACGGACCTTTTCAATCGCGGTTTCGCGGGTGAAGGGCGGCAGAGGGGGACGGGGGGCTTCTTGTGTCATTGCACGTCTCCGATGGGGTGTCTGGCGAAGACGTTCAGGCGACGAGGCCCACGGCGGTGGCTGGCATCGGCTCGAACCCGTCCAGCGCCTCGAACCGAGCGATCCATGCCCGCACATTCGGATAGGGGTCGAGCGAGACGTTCCCCTCAGGCGCGTGGGCCGTGTAGGAGTAGGCGGCCACATCTGCGATGGTCGGTCGGTCGCCAACCAGCCAGTCGCGGCCTTCCAATCCCTTTTCAAGCTTTTGCATCGCCTTGGCTGCGGTTGCGGCGGCAAAATCGACGTCCAGAGGTGCACCAAACACCGCGATCAACCGCGCTGCGGCGGATCCGAACGCGATCTCTCCTGCGGCGAGGGTCAGCCAGCGCTGCACCGCCGCTTCGCCCACCGCATCGGTCGGCATCCAGTCAGGCGCGTATTGCCGGGCCAGGTACACGAGGATCGCGTTGGAATCCGAGACCACAACATCGCCATCCTCAAGCACCGGGACTTGCCCGTTGGGATTCATCGCCAGAAACTCGGGCGATTTGTGTTCGCCTGCGACGAGATCGACGAAAACGGCCTCATGGGCGATACCGGCCAGCTTGGCAAAGACCAGAGCGCGGTGCGCGTGGCCGGATTTCGGGAAGTGGTGGATACGTACTGCGTTCGACATTTGTCAGCTCCTGTCATGCGCGGATTTGCTTCTGCGGCTATAGATACAGCTTGCCATCATGGGCGATAATGCGCAGTTTTGGGGGATCATTAAGCCCTAGGAGGGCGCAATAATATGGACAAGATCGACCGAATGCGCGCCTTTGCGCTGGTGGCGCAGAATGCCTCGTTCACATTGGCGGCCCAGCGGCTTGGGCGGTCGTCTCGTCTGGTCAGCAAATACGTGGCCGATCTGGAGGAGGCGCTGGGCGTTCAGCTTCTGAACCGAACCACCCGCAGCGTATCCCTGACGGATGCGGGGACGACCTACTTGGCGATGTGCGAACCGCTTTTGGACGGGTTTGACGAAATGGAAGAGGCGGTGCGCAATGCGCAGACCTCTTTGCGCGGTGTGATACGGATTTCCGCGCCGACAGGGTTCGGCTCACTACGGCTGGCCCCGTCGCTGGCGGCTTTTGTCGAACAGCACGCTGAGGTCGAGATTGATCTCAACCTTTCAGACCGTCGGGTGTCGATTATCGAAGAAGGTTTGGATTTGGCGATCCGGATCGGGCCGACACGAGACAGTTCCCTCAAGATGCGCCGGTTGGGGCCGATGCCGCTGATTGTGTGTGCGTCTCCGGACTATCTTGAACGTGCAGGTGTGCCCGCGCATCCAAGTGCCCTTGCCACGCATGAGTGCATCCTGGACGGCAACATGAGCGACCCTGCGCTCTGGCGTTTTGATGTCGACGGCAACGAGGTCACGGTGCACGTCAATGGTCGCCTACAGGCCAATGCGCCCGCAGCTTCTGCAAGGTTGGCTGCTGCAGGAGTGGCTGTTGCCAGATGCCCGGCCTACACGGTGGCGGATGCCCTTAGGTCCGGGGAATTGGTCGAGCTGTTCGCCGAATACCGTGTCACACCTTACGTCGTGGCGGCACTTTTCCCGCAAAACCGCAGGCTGACCACGCGGGTCCGCGCGTTGATCGACCATCTGGCAAGCGACGACCTGATCTGCAACGCCGGAGCGTAATGCCTAAAACCTATGACGCTTAGACCCTTGACCAATCCTTGGCCCCTTGTTCTCGTAGGGTTGAGCGCCGGGCGACCCTCACGGAATTCAGTTTTGAGAGGACGCCCGCAGCCTTGGAAGGGATGATATGGCCGAAATCGAACGTTGGCTGAGCAAGCACGGACTGGCCAAATACGCCAGCGCCTTCGCCGACAATGAGATTGAACTGGGTGACCTGACAGAGCTGACCGACGAAGACCTCGTGACCATTGGCCTGCCTCTGGGACCTCGGCGGCGGTTCATGAAGGCGGTGCGCGCAACTACTGACGGCAACGCCCGGCCGCAAAACACGGCACTGGGCGCGTCGATTGTAGCCGAACGCCGTCAGCTGACGGTTATGTTCATTGATCTGGTCGGCTCGACCGAGATTTCGCAGCGGGTCGATCCCGAGGATCTGGCCGAAGTTCTACGGCTGTTCAAAGAGACCTGCGCGGCGTCCGTCGCGGATTTCGACGGTCAGATTGCAAGCTATTACGGCGACGGGATCATGGTGTTCTTCGGGTTTCCGCTGGCCCATGAAGAAGACCCCGAGCGCGCCATTCGCGCCGGCTTGCGCATCATCCGTGAAGTACCCGAGATCCGCACCCACGCAAAGCTACAGGTGCGTATCGGGATTGCCACCGGTCTGGTCGTGGTTGGGGACTTGCGCGGCGAGAAGATGTTCGAAGACGGCACCGCGATGGGTGAGACACCCAATCTGGCCGCTCGTCTTCAGGCGATGGCGGAACCCGGCACCATGATTGTCTCACTTCGGACGCATCAATTGGCGGGTGGGGCCTTCGACTATGTGCTTCAAGGGTCTTTCAAGCTGAAGGGGTTCACGAAAGAAGTCGAGGCGTGGCAAGTGACCGGCGCGCGCGATACGGACAGCCGTTTCAGACGTGTTGAGGGTGCCTCCCTCGGCCCTCTCATTGGTCGCATGACGGAATATGAGACGCTCAGCGACAAGTGGAAGCTGGCCAGTGAGGGCGAAGGTCAAATCGTGCTGGTGTCTGGAGAGCCGGGGATCGGGAAATCGCGACTGATCGAGGAGTTGCGGCAGAAAACCCCTCAAGGCGCGCATGAGCAAATTCGGCTGCAATGTTCTCCGTACCATTTTGCCAGCTCGTTTTATCCGATCATCCGGCGGCTTCACCATGTTGCCGACCTAAGGTCTGAAGACTCGGATGAGGCAAAGCTGGAGAAGATATCGTCGGTTTTGAAAGACCCCTCAGATCAGGTTTTGCGATTGGCTGCGTCCCTATTGTCGGTCCCGTTCGAAGATCGGTTGGGGCCGCTGACCCTGACGCCGCAGCAAATCATGGATCAGACGCATGAGATGTTGCTGAACCATTTGCTGGCCGATGCATCCGATAAGCCGGTTTTGCTATTGTTTGAGGACGCGCACTGGCTAGATCCGACGACAAAGGCGCTGATGGATCGGCTGGTGGACCGTCTCCGAGATCTTCCAGTGATGGTCGTGATGACTTTCCGGCCGGAATTTGACCCAGGTTGGGCGTTGCAATCAAATCTGACCAAAGTGGTTCTCAGGCAGCTTGATTTTCAGGACGTTAAACGCATCGCAAATGAGGTCGCGCAAGGGCAGGACATCCCCGACGCCATGTACGAACTGGTGGCGGCCCGGTCCGATGGCGTACCGCTTTACGTAGAAGAGGTGACGAAGGACCTGCTGGAATCCGGCGATATGCCCGATGCTCCAATCGCCCACGCAAGCGGAGGGGCGTCTGCTGCAAGCTCGGTTCCCAGTGCGCTGCATGATGCGTTGATGGCGCGTTTGGATCGCTTGAGCTCGGCCAAGGAAGTGGCGCAAATCGGGGCTGTGATCGGGCCTCAATTCTCGTACCCGCTTATCTCGAAAGTGTCGCGATTCAGCGATACTGTGCTGCGGTCCGGTTTGGACCTGTTGGTTGAGGCTGGCATCGTCACGACCTCAGGAGATGACGAGTTGCAGACCTTCAGCTATCGCCACGCCCTGATCCGCGACACCGCCTATAACAGCCTTCTGAAAACCGAACGCCGGGTTCTGCACGAACGGGTTGCCAAGACTTTGGACCAGAAAACTTCGGCAGTCGAGGATGCAGGCCCCGAAGTTCTGGCCCATCACTACACCCTTGCAGGTATGGTGGATGAGGCGATCGACTGTCGCTATTTGGCCGGTCAGCGCGCCGTCAAACGCTCGGCCAATACCGAGGCGAATACGCAGCTGTCCCTGGCGCTTGATCTGCTGGGCGACCAAACGACCAGTACTGAACGTGACAAGCGAGAGATTGAGATACAGACCCTGCGCGCAGGGGTTCTGCGCTCGACTGCCGGTATCGCCGCAGATGAGACCGGTTCGACCTATGCCCGGATACGGGACTTGTGTGAACGCATGGATGAGAAAGAGAACCTGTTCCCGGTCCTCAACGGCCTCTATTCCTTTCATCTGGTGCGCGGTGAGTATGATTTGGCGCGGGTCGTGGCGCGGCAACTTCTGGACTTGGCGGACACATCAGGCGAAACGCAACATCAAATGGTGGCCCATCGGGCGATGGGCGCGGTGCTGTTTCATATCGGAGAGCTGGACCCGGCGCACGCGCATCTCGAACTGGCGCTGGCCCTCTATCGCCCCGACCGCGATGCGCATCTGGCCTATGTCTATGGCTCCGACCACGCGGCCATAACTTCTTGCTTCCTGAGCCTCGCCACCTGGATGCGCGGTGAGCCGGACAAGGCGCTGGAAATACAGACTCAGGCGGTCGAGGCTGCCCGCGACCTAGATCATGCCCATAGCGTGGCGCAGGCTCTTACTTACCTTTGCATGCTGCATCTTCTGCGCCGCGATCCAGGCGCTGTGATCCGAGAGATGGAGCAACTGGAAGAGCTGTCGAACAAGCACGCATTCACCTTCATGACCCTGACGGCCAATGTCTGGAGAAGCTGGGTCAAGGCCTACGCATCCCCTGGCCCGGACACCATCAAGGACCTCAAAAGGGCGACGGATGCATGGTGGGCCAGCGGAGCGGGAAATCACAAACCGTTCTTCATGACACTGATTGCCGAAGTCACACTTGCCATGGGCGACCATGAAGGCGCTCTGACCGCATTGGCGGAAGCGCGTGAACATCAGCGTTTGACCAACGAGGGGTGGGCGCAGGCAGAAACTGACCGGGTTTATGCGCTGGCGAAATCCTCGACCAGTCCCGCTGAGGCGGAATTCCGACAAGCTTTGTCCCGCGCACAGAACCAGAAAGCACGGATGTTTGCCCTGCATACGGCGATAGATTTCGCCCGAACCTGCGAGCGGTTTCACTGCGCGGCGAACGCAAACACAGCGCTTCAGGCGGCGGTTGAGGCGATCTCGGGCGGGGACCAAACGGTTGAGATGCGTCTGGCTCGTGAATTGTTGGCCGGGGAGGAAACGGCCTAGGCGCGCATCCGCGTGTGTTCAGGATCATAGGGTGAGGCAGGGATGATCCGCACGTCGACCAAATCCCCGTACATATCGATCCGAACGTTGGTCCCTTCGCCCGCCAACGTGGGATCAATGAACGCGTAGGCCAGGTTTTGCCCGACCCGATGACCCCAATCGCCCGAGGTGACGGTGCCAACCACAGTGTCGCCATGCATCAACGAAGCCCCGCCATGGGCGGGTGCGTGGGTTGCGTCGATCTGCAGCGTCACGAGTTGCTTGCGTTTGCCGCTGGCGCGGCGTTCCAACAGGGCCTCCTTGCCGATGAACTCAGCTTTGTTCAGGTTTACGAACCGATCCAAGCCGGTCTCATATGGGTCAAATTCCGTGAGGATGTCGGATTTCCAATGCAGAAAACCCTTTTCCATCCGCATGGATTCCACCGCGCGCGCTCCAAACAGCTTCATGTCATGGGCCTCACCCGCCGCGCGTAGGGCCAGATAGGCCGCGTAGAGCGAGGCGTTGGGCAAGTGGATTTCATAGGCCAACTCGCCCGAGAAGCTGACACCCATAACCGTTGCAGGGGCATAGCCGATGAAACATTCGCGAACCGAAAGCCACGGGAAGGCCTCTTTCGACCAGTCGCCCCGGGCGCAGGCCGACAGAACATCGCGGGCCTTTGGGCCAGCCAGAACCAGAATGGTCTGGTCATTGGTCAGCGATCGGATCTGAACATCCTCATCCTCGCGAACATGCTGGGTCAGCCAGTCCATGTCGTGATATTCGCTGGCCGCAGCCGAGCCGTACCACACACGCTCTGGCCCCCGATCCGAGGCAGGCAGGTTTGCCACAGTGGCTTCGGCTTTGACCATGCCGTGGTGGTTCAGCAGATAGCCCAGACCCACGCGACCGTCGCGCTTGGTGACCGAGCCGCAGACCATACGATCGAGGAAGCTGTGGCGATCGGTGCCGGTGATCTCGAACCGGTTAAAGCCGTTGACTTCGCACAGGCCAACATTCTCCTGCACATTCTTCACGTCGGCGGCGACGATGTCGAACGCCTCATCGAAGTTGAAGGTGAGCGTCGGGTGAAAATCGGGTGATGGCTTGATGTAGTCCATCCGCTCCCACCCGTTCACGACGGTAAACTCGGCCCCTTCTGCCGCCAGTACGGGCGTCAGCGGGGTCGTCTTGGCCGGGCGTCCGGCGGGGCGATGTTCATGCGGGAAGTGGAACCGGAATTCGTTCTGATAGTCTTCGATAGCCTTCAGAGAGGTCAGTTCCACATTCGTATGACCAGTGAACCGGCGCGGATCGAGGCACCACGTGTCATAGCATGCCTCACCATGCACGATCTGTTGCGCCAGCAGCCAGCCATGGCCACCGCCTTCGCCAAGGCCCGCGCGCAGGCCGATGATGCAGAAGGCGTTGCGCTTGCCGGGGATCGGCCCGACCAGAGGGGCCCCGTCGATGGTATAGGTGATCGGTCCGTTCACGATGGATCGAATGCCTGTTTCTTCCAGAGCAGGCATGCGTTCAAACGCTCCGGCAAGAACGTCCATGACACGTTCCAGATCATCGGGGCAGAGCGCGTTTACAAAGTTTGGATCAATCCCGTCCATGCCCCAGGTTTTGCAGTCCTGCTCATAGAACCCGACCAGTAGCCCGCCCTTTTCCTGCCGGCAGTAATAATCACTGATCGGGCAGCGCAGCAGAGGCATCCGGTGACCGGCTTCGGCAATGCCTAGAATATCTTCGGTCAGGAAATACTGATGCTCCATCGAGGCGACGGGGTGGTGAACCTCCATCATCGCGCCCACTTCGTTCACGCGGTAGCCACAGGCATTGACGACGATATCACAATCGATGTCGCCATGTTCCGTATGCACAGTCCAAGTGTCATCCTTGTGCTGCGTCAGAGCGATGACCGGCGTATTGCGATAGACCTCGGCGCCAGCTTTGCGAGCGTGATAGGCCAGCGCCTGACACAGCTGGGCCGGGTCGATGTCACCGTCCAGAGGGTCCCACAATCCACCCAACAGGTTCGAGGTTGAGATCAAGGGGTGGCGGCGGGCGCATTCCTCGGCGTCGATCACCTCAAAATGCACGCCCATTCCACGCGCCATCGAGGCGAAATGGCGATAGCCCTGCATCTGCGCTTCGGTATTGGCCAGCCGGATGCCGCCATCGGCGTGGTGGTAGTTGATCGGATATTCGGGGTTTTCGGAGAGTTCTTTGTACAGGTTGATCGAATGCGTCTTCAGCCCGACCATGGTCTGGTTCATGCCGAAATTCGTCACCTGCGCTGCCGAATGCCATGTGGTACCGCTGGTCAGCTCGTTCCGCTCGACCAGAACCACATCGCTCCAGCCTTCCTGCGTCAGGTGGTAGAGCGTCGAGCAACCAGCAATGCCGCCGCCGATGACAACAACTTTGGTACGGGATTTCATGGCGGTTGAGCCTCCGGAGTTCGCTTGCCCTGCATACGAAGTCCGTTTGTCACCATGTGCAATTGTAGAGTGATATAATGAGACTTTATCAAAATTAGAAATCTATTTTTTCGAAGTAAAAGAGATGATCTTGCGCCACGGGCAACAATTCCTCTTGCTTCATGTCACAAACACCCTGTTTCAAAGGACTGGGAATGGCTGGACAGCGTAGCAAGCGAGGTGGGCGCGAAGGGCGTCTGGCACAACGAGCAGCCAAGCCCGCGTTTGATCCATGCCCGCCGGGTCAGATCGGCGGGATGTATAAGCCGCTCAGCGAAGCCGACCTGCGCCGCATCTATGATACTGCCCTCGACTTGCTTGAGAAACTGGGTATCGGAGAGGTGCCGGACAGATTGCGAAACGATCTGTTGGCCGTGGGAGCCGTAGACAACGGCAAGGGGCGCGTTCTGTTCCCGCCCGAGCTTGTCGAAGAGGCGATTGATCAAGCCGCAAAGACTTTCACCTTACATGGCCGCGATCCCAAGAGGTCGATCGAAGTTGGTGGCAATAAAGTGTATTTCGGAACCGGTGGGGCCGCGGTGCAGACGCTTGATATGGAAAGTGCTCTCTATCGGCCTTCGACTCTGAAGGACCTGCATGACTTTACACGGCTACAGGACACGTTGGCCAATATCAGCTGGTTTACACGTTGCTGCGTGGCGACCGATGTGCCGGACAATTTCGATCTGGATGTGAACACCGTTTTCGCGCTGCTCAAGAACACCACCAAACCGACGGCGACGTCGTTCACGCTGGCCGAATATGTCGCTCCGATTGTCAAGATGTTGGACATCGCCGCAGGAGGGCCCGGAGAATTTGCCAAACGCCCGTTCATGAAGGCTCATATCAGCCCGATGATATCGCCCATGCGTTATGGCGAAGATGCGGTGGATGTCACCTACGCATGCATCAAACACAACATTCCGATCTCGTGCATCACGGCGGCGCAGGCCGGAGCAACGGCGCCTGCGACCTTGGCGGGGTTTCTGGCGCAATCTCTGGCGGAAACCTTGGCAGCTCTATTGATGGTCCACGCAATCCAGCGCGGGTTTCCAATGGTTTTTTCGAACTGGCCTTTGGTCATTGACCTGCGCACCGGGGCATTTTCCGGTGGTAGCGGAGAGACCGCGGTGTTGAATGCCGCGTCGGCGCAGCTGTCCAATTGGCTTGGTTTGCCGTCTGGCGTGGCCTGTTCGATGACCGACGCCAAGGCAATAGATGCGCAATATGGGATGGAGAAAGGCATAACCTCCATGGCTTCGGCTTTGGCGGGAGGGAACCTGATCTACGAAAGCTCGGGCATGACTGCATCGTTGTTGGGGGCCAGTTTCGAGGCTTTCGTGCTGGATGATGAGATGCACTCCAACACCTATCGCGCCTTGCGCGGGGTCGAGGTGACGGACGAGAACCTCGGGTTCGATGCGATTTGCGATGCCGTTCTGGGCGATGGGCACTTCTTGGGGGGCCAGCATACTCATGCGGCGATGGAGCGGGACTACTTCTACCCCACACTTGCTGATCGAGCTGAGCCGCGCACATGGGCAGAAAATGGCGCTCAAGATGCATGGGGTAGGGCAAAGGCCCTCGCGGGCGAGATTCTTCGCGACCACAAGCCTTCTTACCTGACGCCCGAACAGGAGGAGGCTATCCGGTCTCGGTTCAATATTCTGATCTGATCATTCCACCAGTTTGAAGCTATCCGCCAGCCACGGAGTTTTCTCATATTGCGCAGTCAAAGCGTGATCTCGGATCAGCGCGCGCAGCTTGCCATCTATCAGGTCCAACACGGACCGCGAACAATCGGGTGTAGAGACAATCGCAAGCGTGCGGGCAAAGCTCTTGCCTGGAAACTTGTGCATGCTGAGATTTGGGTGAAACCTTTTGGCACGCGAGAACAGCAAAGGGGTGGTGATGGTCCAGCCCGCACCGGCAGCGACCATCGCCATTAAAGTCTGGTTGTTGCTGCATTCGAAATTGGACTGCGGTGAAAGCCCCAGCCGTCGCATTTGGGACTCGATCTGCCGGGCGATGATCAGATTGCTGGAAAACCGCAAGAACGGAAGTTTGGTGCGCCCTTCGACAACGTCGGAAAGGGATTTCTCGCTGAACCGAGGGAGGACCACCACAAACGGGTCTCGTAACAACGGGCGATCCTGTAGGTCCCGTAGCCGTTCCTCAGGGGTGGTCGTGATCCCCAGATCAAGATGCCGGTTGCGCAGCATCTCGACAATCGCGTGGCTGGAATCGGTGTGGTACATGAAATCGCAGCTCGGCATATGGCCCGAAAGAAAGACGGCGAGTTCTGGGATGATATCGCTGTCGAAATCCTCGATCGTGCCGATCCTGAGGTAACTCGCTTCGGCAATATTCCCGGCGGATGCTTCGGCCTTGGCCTTGCGGATGGCATAGAGCGCATCGCTGATATTGCGCAGAAAGACCTGCCCTTTTGGCGTCAGAACCATCGGCCTGCGCGAGTGGTTGAACAGCTCGACCCCAAGGTGGTCTTCGAGATTGCGCAAGTGATGCGAGACAGTGCTGATGGTCAGGCCGGTCTCTTCAGCTGCGGCCTGAAGCGATCCTTTCTGGGCGCAGATCTGAAACAACTCCAAGCCTTTAAGGTTCAGGTCTTTGGAGGCTAAATGGCGGGACATGTTTCCTCGGCGCGAACTAGGCGTGAATTAGCTACAATGATTTGAAATTATTGTTGGTAAATAATCAAATCAACGAAAAGCCGCACCTACTAACCGGTACGCTACAATCTTCTCGTGTTGCAGATGACACAACAGCGTGAAGATGCGGTATTCCTTTTTTCTTTCGCCCTATCGTTCTTTATTCGTACCCAAGCAAAATGGCACGATCCTGCGGATGTCGTGCAAATAGGTAGTGAGGCAACTCAAGTTGGAAAACGGCCTTCTCTTTTCGATTCTGTCCGATGCCACAGCATGTGAAAGCTGCGTCTCCGTGCCAATTGTCCGCAGCCCGGAGGCCAACCATGCTTGATGCTCGCATCCGCCCTCTGATCGATCCGCCGCTGAACGCGATTGGGCGGGGTTTGGCGGCGCGTGGTGTTTCGGCTGACCTTGTGACTCTGGCAGGTCTTGGGTTCGGCTTTTTGGCAGCAGGGGCGATCGTATTGGGATTGCAGGCTCTGGCCGTCCTGTTCATCCTGCTGTCGCGTCTGGCGGATGGCCTGGATGGGGCAATCGCGCGCGCTGGGCGTAAGACAGACTTTGGCGGCTATCTCGATATCACCTGTGACTTTTTGTTCTACGGTGCGATCCCCATGGCTTTTGTCTGGGCGGACCCGTCGGCAAATGCCCTGGCCGGAGCGTGGTTGCTGGTCAGCTTCTACTTCAACGGCGCGACCTTCCTGGGCTATGCGATCCTCGCCGAAAAACGTGGGCTGGAGTCGCAGAAATATGGTGCCAAGTCACTGTATTTCACCGGCGGTCTTCTGGAAGGCACTGAAACCATTGCCTTCTTCATCGCAATTTGCCTGCTGCCTAAATGGTTCGACCCGATGGCATGGGCGTTTGGCGCGGTTTGCTTTGTCACCGCCATTTCGCGCATCCTGTTGGCGCGGCAGGTCTTCACTCACTCGGAATAAACGCAAGGAAAACCCATGAAATATCTATTTGCTGCCCTCTGCGCGGCGCTGGCCGGAACAGCATGGGCTGAACCTGATCCCGCAAACTGGCAGGACGTTCTGGATAAGGCCAACGGCCAGACCGTCTATTGGAACGCATGGGGCGGCTCGACCACGATCAACGATTTCATCAAATGGGTCGGAATCCGCGTCGAAGAGGAACATGGCGTCAAGCTCGAGCATGTGAAACTCACCGATACGGCCGACGCGGTCAGCCGGGTGATTGCCGAGAAGTCCGCCGGTCAGGACACGGACGGTGCGATTGATCTGATCTGGATTAACGGAGCCAATTTCAGTGCCATGAAAGAGGCCGATCTTTTGTTCGGCCCCTTTGCTGAGGCTCTGCCCAACTGGCGGTTCGTAGACGTGGACGGCAAGACTGTCACTACCGATTTCACCGTCCCGACCGAAGGGTTCGAAAGCCCTTGGGCCATGGCGCAGGTCGTGTTCATCTATGATAGCGAGGTTCTGCCCGAACCTCCCAAATCCGCCGAGGCAATACGCGAATGGGCGGCTGCGAACCCGGGTCGGTTCACGTTCCCTCAGCCCCCGGACTTTCTGGGAACGACCTTCCTGAAACAGATGCTGATCGAATTGGTCGAGGACCCGGCTATCCTGCAGCAGCCCGCCGGCGACGACTATGCGCAGGTGACGGCACCATTGTGGGACTGGCTGCAGGATGTAACTCCGGACCTCTGGCGTGCAGGTCGCGCCTATCCGCAAACCGGGCCAAGCCAACTGCAGCTGATCAATGATGGAGAGGTCGACATGGCGATCAGTTTCTCTCCGGGTGAGGCGACAACGGCCATTGCCAACCAGCAGCTGCCGGAAAGCGCGCGGACTTTCGTTCTGGAGGACGGAACACTGGGCAATGCCAGCTTTGTTGCGATCCCCTACAATGCCTCGGCCAAGGCGGGTGCCATGGTCGTTGCAGATTTCCTAATGAGCCCCGAGGCGCAGCTGCGCGCGCAGGACCCAGATCTGTTGGGTTTTAGCACCGTGCTGGACATGGCCGCCCTTTCGGCGGAGGACCGCGCAGGCTTCGACGCTTTGGAGCTGGGCGCGGCAACCTTGTCGCCCGCTGAGCTTGGCCAAGCCCTGCCGGAGCCGCATCCCAGCTGGATGACCCGGATCGAAGCGGATTGGGCCGAGCGTTACGGCGTTGGCAACTGATCGCAGCCCCGGCAAACGATGGGAGCTGGCACCGACGCTGACGATAGCATTGCTGCTGGGTCCCATCGCAGCTGGGCTTTTGGGAACGATCCTCCCGGCCTTCGGAGGCATGCGCCCGGACGGGCAAAACGGGTTTTCATTTTATCCGTGGACGCGCCTCTGGGCCGAGCCGGGCGTGGGCAAAGCCCTCTGGCTGTCGTTCAAAACCGGTTTCCTTTCGACACTTGGGGCGCTGATCGGGTGTTTTCTGCTGATCGCAGGTTGGCAGGGCACACGCGTGTTTTCGCGGCTTGAGACGCTGCTGTCGCCCCTTTTGTCAGTCCCCCATGCGGCGGCCGCGCTGGGGCTGGCGTTCCTGATTGCACCATCGGGGTGGATTGCGCGGTTGATCTCGCCCGGTTTGACGGGATGGACCCGCCCTCCGGACGTGTTGATCCTGCAAGACCCCGGAGGGTGGTCATTGATTGCGGGGCTATTGATCAAAGAGCTGCCCTTCCTGCTGTTGATGTCACTGGCCGCGCTGCCCCAGATCAAATCGGCCGAGCGGTTGCGCGTGACGCAAGTGCTGGGCTACGGCAGGGTCCGAGGGTGGTTCTTGGCCGTGATGCCCGCGCTCTACACGCAGATCCGGCTGCCGATCTATGCGGTCCTGGCCTATGCGATGTCGAATGTGGATGTCGCGATGGTTCTGGGGCCGTCGCGCCCGCCGACGCTGTCCATGTTCATCCTGCGCTGGATGACGGACCCCGATCTGGCCCTGCGCGCGCCCGCTGCTGCGGCTGCGTTGGTTCAATTGGGGCTGGTGGCCGCAGCCATCATGGTCTGGCGGGGGGGTGAAAGGGCCGTTGCTGCGCTGATCAACCGTGGCGTTGAAAGCGGAACGCGCGGCATGGGCTTGCGCGACACGGCCCTCAGAACCCTTGGCCTCGTGGTGTCACTCACGGCGGGAATCGCGGTGTTCGGCGGGCTGATCAGCCAGTTTATCTGGTCTTTCGCCGGGCGTTGGAGGTTTCCCGACGCGCTACCGAGCAGCTTCAGTCTGATTTCCTGGGAGCGCCACGGCCCGGACGCGGTTGAGGTTACCCTGGTCACCTTGGCACTAGCCTTTGCCACCGCACTGATCGCTTTGGTTCTGGTGATCGGCTGCCTGAACGCGGAGCTCCGCGCCGGGCGTGCAATGAACAGGACCGGGATAGTTATTTTGTACCTGCCACTCATCCTGCCTCAGATCGCTTTCCTGCCGGGCCTGCAGATCCTGACGATCCAGATCGGAGCGGCACAGGGCATCCTTCCCGTGATCCTGACCCACCTGGTCTTCGTTCTGCCCTACGTTTTTCTGGCCTTGGCTGGCCCTTACCGCGCACTCGACCGCCGCTATGCCACGATAGGCGCCGCTATGGGGCTGGGATCGGTCGGAGTGCTTTGGCGTATCCGGCTGCCAATGTTGCTGGCTCCGATCTTGACCGCGCTTGCGGTGGGGATGGCGGTGTCAGTCGGCCAATATCTGGCAACCCTTCTGGCCTCGGGCGGGCGGCTGAACACGTTGACGACCGAGGCACTGGCCCTGTTTTCAGGCGGTGATCGCCGTGCGATAGGGGTCTGGACCATCGCGCTGGCGTTCACGGCATGGCTGCCGTTTCTGCTGGCCTTGATGATCCCCAGACTTGTCTATCGCAACAAAAGCGGACTGCGCCATGATTGAAACCGGCCTCTCACTGGATCAGCTTTCGATCTCTCACGCCGATGGCAGAGGGCTGGTGCAGCTATCGGCTGACATCGCGCCCGGAGAGGTTCTAAGCCTGATGGGGCCGTCCGGGGTTGGAAAATCTACTATACTTGCGGCAATCACCGGAACGTTGTCGCCCGCCTTTCGTCTTGAGGGGCGCATCACGTTGAACGGGCGGGTTCTGAGTGCCCTGCCGCCTCAGAAACGGCGCGTTGGGATCCTGTTTCAGGACCACCTTTTGTTCCCACACCTGTCTGTTGGTCAGAACGTCGGCTTTGGCCTGCCGCCCCGCACCCCGGATCGGACCGCGCGCATTCAAGCCGCCCTGTCCGAGATCGGGTTGGACGGGTTTGAAGCCCGCGATCCCGAGACTCTGTCCGGAGGCCAGCGCGCCCGAGTCGCCCTGATGCGGATGCTTCTGGCGGAGCCCGATGCGTTGCTTTTGGATGAGCCTTTCTCGCGCCTCGATGTCGGCCTCAGGGACAGAATGCGGGACCTCGTCTTTACCCGAGCCCGCGCGGCAAGGCTGCCGGTTTTGTTGGTGACGCATGACATCGCCGATGCCGATGCCGCAGGAGGCAGTGTTGTGACTCTGCCTGAAAAGCGGTGTTCGTCGAGATGATCAGCTTTGCCTAGTTCGTCAATCCGGACAGGTACTTGATCGCCGTCAGGCTGGGCAGGAAAGTGTACGCGCCGCCGCGTGTGTGTATCAGGCGGGGAAAGCCGTGCAGGCGGATCGTGTCGCCATCCGGCAGGCTGAGGTCGAACCAGCTGGTTTCCGGCGTGTTCGCCCCCAGCAGAGGGTCATTGGCCCCTGTGATTGTCGGGTCGTGCAGGCCGAGGTTGATCCAGTCGCACATCACCGCTTCAAACTGTGCGCCGATATTGGCGCCGATGAAGCTGCCTAGCAGGCCGCGCTCAGCCGTGTCGGGGTTTTGGGGGTCGAAGTCTGGACCGTAGGACATGCCGCGCCGCACCAGTCGTCGCGTATAATTGGCGATGCGCTGTACGATTCGACCGCCGCGCGGGTTGCCCCGTCGCAAATGTGACCCGGCAGGACAGCGGGAATGGGCGTTGTAGTTGAAATTCGTCAGCGAGACCTCATGCTCGGGCCATTGCGCGTCTGGTGACAGCTCGTATGGAACGCCGTTACGCCAGCGCCCGCACATCTGGGCCGCGACGACTTCGCGCAACGCGCCGTGGATGTCCAAGCCTTCGCCGATGCGATCCAGATTGTTCGGGTCGACCAGTTTGTCGCGATCCGGGTGATCCATCAGATCATCGGCGGCTTTGTCCAGATAGGCCTCGAAACCGGCCGCATCCTGCGCCAGAACACGGAACGCATTGAACGACCCGTTGAACCCAAGCGCATTGGGCGAGGGGACGCGGAACACCACGCCCTCCTGCCGTGTGGGATAACCCAGAAGGGCTGTGCCCAACGGGTCGATCGGTTCATCGACACCGGCTTGCTCGGGGTCATAGACCTGCTCGAACCGGGGCTGGGAAATGCCGTCGACATAGCCGAAAAACACCTTGCTATCGGCCAGATTGCGACCGTCGCGTTTGCCCAGAATAGTGAAGGCCGCGCCAACCTGTTCCTCGACCAGGTCGAGGTGATCCTGAACGTCGGAATAGACCGACGCCATGATGTGAACCCGGTCGGGCTGATCAAACGGAGCAGGCCAGTGATCCGGCGCGCTGGTGCCGAAATCGCCCAGTTTCATCGCGCGTTTCGTCATGCCCTGCACGAATTCGCTGGGGAAGGTCTTCAGATCCTCGGGTGCGGTGCCAAGGGCGCGTAGCCCAGCATACGTGAGGCCAACGTTAAAACAGAAGGGCGGTTTAACCTCCCACAACACACCTCGGGTGATTTCGGGGACGGTGTCACTGCCGCCATCGACAGCGGTTGCCAGAAACTGGCGTGCCGCGGCGCGGTCGGTGACTTCAAGAAACAGATGGCGCACCAGATCGCGGCGATAACCGCGCAGGATATTGCCCTGAATGTCGGCGAGATCGAGTTTTGTAGTCACCAGCCTTGTCCAAATTTTTGACGCACTTGCGCGGCGGAAACGCCCGGATAGGCGCGATAACCGCCCCCCAGCGACAGGTTAGGGTTCGCGTAGAGTTGCAGAACAAACGCACGCGGGAGGGTTTCCAGCCGATGCGGCGGCTGGTTCGGAGGCAGCCCTTTGGCCTCATCCTGCAGGTCGAACAGGTCGGTCGGGAAATCGGGCGCCTGAAACAGGTCGTGCTCATGGACCCAGTCGATGAACTCTTCGACGTTGTGCTCGGTCGGGATTAGGTGTTCCGCCCCGTCCACAAGCGAGATGACGTCGTTGAACACACTGCCGATGGTGGTGATGAAATCCCGAATGTAATTGCTGAAATCGCCGTCATAGACCGAAATCATGCAGATCTTGTCGTCGATCAGCAGAAACCGGGCGAAATGCACCGTTCCGACATTGTCGAGCCCTGCAAAGATCTCTTCGACATTTTGCGCGATGGCCAGAGCAGCATGGGCACGTCCAGCGGGCGAGGGGTCTTTCAGCGGCATGATCAGGTTCATCATACGCTGCACGTTCTCGCTGGGTTGCGGTGAGGGACGCGGGCCACCGGGCAGTTTCGGCTTGGGATCGCGCCAGTGCCAATAGGGCACAACGATGTAGCGCGACAGGAACTTGAACCATCCCCGATCCGGCAGGGTGTTGACGTAGCGGTTGAACCAGCTGTTCTGACGAGTCATGACCTTACCCCTTCGAGAACGGGCAAGGGGACCCGCCGCGCCAAGCGCTTGAGATTTTGTACGAGTCGATGCGCATTTTCAGCACCGGATCATCCGAAGCCTCGATGCCGGTGGTCAGCAAACCGGGATTGAAGCTGAGCTTCTCAGACTGTTCTATCTGATCTTCAGGCACGGCGTTCAGCGTGAGAACGCCCATCATGATCCGCTTGCGATGGGGCGGCCAGGGGCGCGAGGAGTTGTTGAAATCGTCTCCGACCTCACCGATTGTCATCATCAGCGAGAACCGCGCAGGTTCCTTGGCAAGACGTTCCCTGAGTTCGGCCTGCAGATAGTCATCCACGGGGGTCTCATCCGGGTCGGTGTTCAGCACGCCTGCGATGGGTTGCCACGAAAACCGCACCCAGCGGCGTACGCCCTCCGCTCCGGTCACGATGAATGTATGGCAGGCGTGATAGGCCGCCCGCGCATAGCTGGTCGGCGCTCCGATCTGGGCGGCCTGCAATACACCAAGCTGAGAATAGGCGTTTCGGTCGGCAAACCCGATGGCACCTTCGTCCGGGCTGATCGTCTCGCCCGGATAGGGGTCGCGTTCAGGCAGCATCAGCTGAAGGTAGCTCCAGATTTTCTGCCAGGGGGTCTGGCCGTTGTAGAGCTTGGGTTTGGCGGCCTCGGCGAAATCCAGAAACGTCTCGGGCGTCGGCGTGAAGAATTCGGGCAGATTCATCGCGATCAGGTCGGTATCGGACCCGTCCGACAGGTGAAACCGCACCGCCAGCCCCCGGACATCGGACCAGCCGTCATGCACCACGGCGCAGCCCGATCCGTTCGAAAACCGAACAATCACATCCGTCTTTTCATTGGTGAAGTGATCCGCGGCGCAGAAATTCCGGGCGATGGGTGTGGGCTTGAAATAGCCGGTCGCACTGATCCCGATTGTGTGAACGGGGCGCAGGGCCAGATCACCATCAGGACGATGCAGAACTTCTACCAGCTTCTCGGCAAGGCCGGGATCGCTCATGACTGGACCACCTGTTAACTGAAGTTACCCCAAAAATGTGGCGTTAACCATAAACACTGGTTGGGCAAAGGCAACAGGAAGAATACATAAAACCCGGCGAAGCCACTGTTTGATCACACAAAACTGAGGTCGGCTACCATTTGTTCAGCATGTCTTTGGCACGGGTCCAATATTCACTTTGCCGGCAGGTGTAGAATGCCTTCTCCATCAGATCGTAGGATTCAGGTCGGTGTGTTGCCAGTCCCACGACCTTGGGCAGCGGAGGGTTCAGACGCACCATCCGCTCTTTCAATACGAGATGGGCCATCCAATACTGGTTCTCAGCCGATGTGGTTAGCAGCAGTTCGATCAAAGCACCGCGAGGCGCGCCCGACGTGATCCCGAACCACTTCAGCAGGCCCCAGTCGTCGGGGTTCTTGATCATCTCCTCCGAGATATCTGTGGGCTGTTGACCGGTGCCGATCGACAGAGCCTCGATATGTGCCAAACCCTCGGCTCGGCCTGCCGCGATGGCCACGTTGATGCCGTTCATCACTGGATTGTTGGCAAAGGCCCCGCCATCAGCGAAATAGCCGTAGTCCACTCCATCCGAGATGATCTGATGCGGCGGGAAATAGGATGGCGCGGCCGAACTTGCCATGGCGACATCCAACAGGCCGACATCGCTCATATCCAACCATTTCTCGTAGCCCAGCGTCTGGTTGGTGATAGTGAACGGGGACCACCCTACCTTGTCGCTGCGATGCAGGCACACGGTGTTGACCGCGAGAACCAGATCCGGGGACAGAGAGTTGACTTTGCGGTCTCCAACTAGACTGCGTCCGATCTCCTCCAGCCCGGTCGCATTGTATTGCGAGGCGGTGATGCCCGGGCCGCCGCCTAGTTTGAACCGCCGCAGCACCTCATCCAGCGCCTTGTCCAGAAAGCTGTGTTCGTTTTCGCGGAAGATCTTGTCGGCATCTTCGCGGTAATGCGCGGCAAGGTCGCCGATCAGCCGGCCCATATCCTTGCCCTGCGTCCGGCCATCCGCCAGCGCCACGGCGATCAGCCCACCGGTCGAGGTGCCGGCGAACCCGTCCGCCTTGTCCAGAACGCCGGTCTCCTCCTGCAAGCTTTGCAGGATCAAGCAGGTCAGGTAGCCCCTGATCCCCCCGCCATCGCAGGACACAAGTTTGAATGCCATTCGATGCGCCTCATCGCTTTTTAGTTGTAGGAGGTTTTAGGATAACTGGGCTGGGAAAAGCCAGCCGTTTTGCGACCCGTTGAGGCTTATCCCGCATAGCAAATTGGAAAAAGCCTTGCGAAAACCTGTATTTGTCAGCACAGTTCGCCGCGAAAAGGACGGGCTTGGCCCGCAATGGCCGACCCCACCGGGGCCACGGCGCAATCAGGGAGTTGAGGCTATGGCGTTGGAACTACATGAGATGTGCAGCGGGCTGGGCTTTCCAGAAGGTCCGGTTGCGATGAATGATGGCTCGGTCCTGTTCGTGGATATCAAAGAGCAGACCCTCGTGCGCCTGTCCGTCGATGGCACCGTCAGTGTGGTGGCCGAAATCCCCGGCGGCCCGAATGGCGTGGCGATCGGCCCCGATGGCGCGGCTTACGTCTGCAACAACGGCGGTGTTTACAGTTTCGTGCCTTACGGTCCCGACGATATCACCGTCCCCGCCCCCATTCGCCCGCATTACAAGGGTGGGTCCGTGCATCGGGTCGATCTTGAGACCGGAGAGGTCACGATGCTGTTTGACTCCTACGAGGGGAAACGGCTCATCGCGCCCGACGATCTGGTCTTCGACAAGGATGGCGGGTTCTGGTTCACGGACACTGGGATCGAGGACGCGGAATCTACGCGCTATGGCGGGCTGTACTATGCCACGATCGACGGCAAGACACTTATCAAGGCTGCTACGATCCCGATGCCCAACGGGGTCGGGCTGTCGCCGGATGGCGGCACCGTCTACGTCTCGGACACGGTGTTTGGGCGGCTTTGGGCGATGAAGATCACGGGCAAGGGCCAGGTCGAGCCCGGCCCGATTCCGGGGATGCCGGGGCAGGTGGTTCAGACCTTGCCGGGGTACCAATGGCTCGACAGTCTCAAGGTCGAGGCCGATGGCCGGGTCTGCGTGGCGACGATTTTCAACGGCGGGATCACGGTGTTCAGCCCCGATGGATCAACGGAACATGTCGCCATCCCTGATCTTTTCACGACCAATATGTGTTTCGGCGGTGACGACATGCAGGATATCTGGATCACCGCCTCCAGCACGGGCAAAATCTACAAGGCCAGATGGCCGCGTCCGGGGTTGAAGCTGGAGTTTACGGCTTGATGTAAGGACCGTCGGTTTTGCGCGGTCGAGATCAGCATATGCTTGAGCCATGGCCGATAACGGAGGATGTGTCGCAGGTGTAATCCGTCGACAAAGAAACAGACGGACAAGGCCTTGGCCGGACTGCCGAGGCTTAGTCTGCAGGCGTGGGTGTGATAAGCCAGGTAATAACGCTGCGGTCCAGTTGTCGGTAGCCAATGTCGAAGACCGCCCCTGCCGTGACCGTTTTATTCAACGATTTAGTCAACCGCAGCCTCAGGACGGTTTCGCTGGGCGCGCAGTGTAGTTCTGCATGGTCAAAACCAAAGAACTGTTGAACTGCCGGGAATAGGGCTTTGTAGAGTGTCTCTTTGGCCGAGAATACAAGCGTTGCCATCAACGCCTGCGCGTCGCTTTCCCGGATCAGCCGGGTTTCTTCGGGCTGCAAAGCGACCTTGAAAATCGCATCCAGTGAGGATCCTTCGGCGATGTCCTCAATATCGACGCCAACCAAAGTGCCGGGCTGATCGGAGACAATCGCGGCACAGCGCCCCTTTGAATGCGTGATCGAACCTGCGACGCCTGCGGGCCAGATCGGCTCTCGGTTGGGACCCGTCGCGATCTGCGTCGACGCATGCCCCGTTGACGCCAAAGCGGCAATGGCTACGGCGCGGCCTGCAAAGTACTCAGCCTTTCGCTTTTCAACGGCCCTGTCCAAACGATCCGGTCGGTCGACGCACAACTTCGTGAAAAGGTCATCTTCAAAACGAGATTGATCAAACCTCGCGATCACAGCAGTCGCTGTCGCAGACCCGATGTCCATGGCCCCCACGTCCGTCAGGAACCCATCGGAGCGCGTTTCAAGGGAAGAGAGGTGTTGGGCAGGCGGTGTCATGGCCCCCTTGGCTTCCCTCAAGCGTCGCGCCACGTCAATCCGGTTTTTCAAATTGTATGACGCCTGCACAGTGGGGCAGCTTGAAATGTAGGGAACCATTTGAGCATCCGACAAAACCTACCTCTCGCGTAAAGGGTTGGGGGGCTCAGCGCCCCTCATGTCTTCAAATCTCGTAGACGCGTGTCAGACTACAATCGGAATTGGATTATGCGTCTGAAAGTGCCGAGATATCGGCCTTTGTCCACACGCAGTCGTGGTCGGACAGCGGTGTGCCAGTGGCCGAGATTGAACTCAGCACGCCTTTGTCTACGGGCGTGAGACCTCGCCCGGCCAGCCAATCCAGTTTCATCTTTCGATCCGGGTGCGGTGTGATCAGACTGGGGCGGGTCGTGTCGCCCTCGGCCGTAAACGCCCACGAATAGTCCTGATCTTCGGCCAGAGCGAACAAGGTTTCGCGGCGCCAGTCGAAATCGGGGGGAAGGTGGTTGCCGGTGTTCAGATCTCCGCCGATCAGAACGGGCATGTCGGGGGCGAAGGCGTCAATCTCCCGTAGAAGAAGTTCGAACTGACCTTGCCGGTGTTCAGCGGCGGAATTGCTTTCCAGATGGGTGGAGACCACGCAAATCGGCCCTTTCTCGGAGGGCACCACGGCGGCAATGGCCATGCGCCCGCCGACCCGGGGTTGTTCAGGGTCGGCAGCGCCGCTTTCCGGAGTGAACCAGTGGCCGTGGTCGTCCAACCGGATCAAAGCCGTGCGCTCAAACGGGACCGAGGACAGGACGGCGTTGCCGTGCCAGCCGGTCGTGTTGAAATCATCGGTGCAAAAGGCGCGCTCGGTCGGGCCGCCCAGATCAAGCTCGTGAAATTCGACGCCAAAGGCGTAGGTCATGCCAAGGGCGCGAGCGACCTCTTCAGTGGTGTGGCGTTGCGCGGTGCGGGCCATGCCGCAATCGACCTCGGAGAGCAGAACGATATCTGGTGCAATCGGGTCCAGATGCGCGGCGGTTTCTTCGGGAAACAGGCAGCGTTCAACATTCCAGGCAGCGACGGTGATCTGCGCCGTCAGTTGGGCCGCTTTGGCCTCGCCGCCCAATTGCAGCGTGTTCATCGCCGGCAAGGATGCCATTAGCGAGCGATGCGCCTGCGTTGTGCGCGGGGCGGCCATGATTTCAGCCCGCTGGTCTGATGTGACCTCGGGCAAAGTAGCGACAGTATTTGTGATCAAAGGACTTTTCCCGTTTCCACGTCAAACAGACGCAGGGCGTCGTGTTTCAGGGTGATGCGGGTTTCGCCCGTGTGCACGCTATGGTCTTTGCCGACCATGACTGTAAATGGCTGGTCCGCAAGCGTTCCGTGCAGCAAACGATGCGCGCCAAGTTCTTCGAGGATGTCGACCTGGAACGAGACGGATCCGTTCTCATCCAGTTCGACATCCTCGGGACGTACACCCATGGTCACCGGGCCGCTGACGGCCTGTGGCGCGGGCATCAGCCCGTCATAGCCGTTGAGGCGGACCTGCCCGTCTGACGCTTCGGCCTTGATCAGGTTCATGGGTGGGGCACCCATGAACGAGGCGACGAAGGTAGAAGCCGGATTGTGGTAGATCTCAGAGGGGGTACCGATCTGCTCAATCCGGCCAGCGTTCAAAACAATGATCCTGTCGGCCATCGTCATCGCCTCGACCTGGTCATGGGTTACGTAAACTGCCGTCGTGCCAAGACGACGCTGCAGGGCTTTGATCTCGATCCGCATCTGGTTGCGCAGCTTTGCATCGAGGTTCGAAAGAGGTTCATCAAACAGAAACAATGCAGGGTCGCGCACAACGGCACGGCCCATGGCGACGCGCTGGCGTTGACCACCAGACAATTGCGCCGGTTTGCGGTCCAGATATTCGGTCAGGTTCAGCATCTTGGCGGCGTCTTCGACCTTGGCTGCGATCTCGGTCGCGGGCGTGCCGCGGTTCTTCAGGCCATATCCAATGTTCTTGCGCACCGTCATATGCGGGTAGAGCGCGTAGTTCTGGAACACCATCGCGATGTCCCGATCCGCAGGGTCCACATCGTTGACCACCCGGTCGCCGATTTTCAGTGTACCTTCTGTGATATCCTCCAACCCCGCGATCATGCGCAACAGTGTGGATTTGCCGCATCCTGAAGGACCGACCAGAACGACGAACTCGCCGTCTTGAATGGTGAAGCTTGTGGTCTGAACGGCCTTGAAACCGTTGGGATAGACCTTGCGGATGCCCTCTAATGATACCTGAGCCATGCGCGTATTCCTTATTTGTCGGATTCTGTGAGGCCCTTGACGAACCAATTCTGGAAGAAGATGACGATCGCCACCGGCGGGATCATCGCAACAATGGCCAGCGCCAACGCTTGTCCATGCTCGGGGATCTGACTGTCGGTGTAGGTCAGCACGATCTGTTTGATGCCCCGGACCAGCGTGAAGAAGCTTTCATCCGTTGTGATCAGCGTCGGCCACAGGTACTGGTTCCAGCCGAAGACGAACATGATGATGAAGATCGCGGCAATCATCGTGCGGCTGAGCGGGACGAGGATGTCGATAAAGAACTTCCACGGCCCTGCGCCGTCGATCCGGGCGGCCTCGGCCAATTCTTCGGGGACGGACATAAAGAACTGCCGGAAGAAGAACGTGCCTGTGGCAGATGCGATCAGGGGAACGATCAGACCGGTATAGGTGTTGGTCAGGCCCAATTTCTGGATCGCCTCGTAGGAGGGCAGGATGCGCACCTCGAGCGGCAGCAAAAGGGTGGTGAAGATTACCCAGAAAGCCAGCGTTGCAAAGCGCAGACGGAAATAGACGATGGCATAGGCTGCCATCATCGAGATGATGATCTTGCCCACCGCAAAGCCGATGCCCAGGATGAATGAGTTCATCAGCATCAAGGTGCCATCAACGGTCTGCGTGAACCCGCCTTTTTCAAACATGGCGGCGTTGAAGTTCTTGCCCAGGTCGCCGCCAAGGCCCAGCTGGATGCCCTCGCGGTGGATGGTGACCGCATCGTGGCTGGCTGTGGTCAGCGCCAGCAGAGGCGGCAGGATCATCAGCAAGGACCCAAGGATGAGGACAAAGTGATCTCCGATCGTTTCCCAGCGGATTCGGCGGGGTTTGCGGGTCACGGCGGGTGTGTCGAGTGTGGTGTCGGCCATGATATCCTCCCTCAGGTATAGTGAATCCGGCGTTCCACCAGCCGGAACTGGAAGACGGTCAGGATCAGAACAAGGGCCATCAACACCACGGATTGCGCGGATGATCCACCAAGGTCGTTGCCGCGGAAGCCATCCAGATACACCTTGTAGACAAGCGTCATCGGGTTGTTGCCCGGCTCACCTTTCATCAGTGCGTCGATGATGCCGAACGTGTCGAACAGGGCATAAGTGATGTTGATAATCAGCAGGAAAAACGCGGTTGGGGCCAGCAGAGGAAAAGTCACATCCCAGAACCGCCGCGTGGATGAGCGGTTGTCGATCATGGCCGCCTCGCGGACCGAGCGCGGGATGGATTGCAGGCCCGACAGGAAGAAGATGAAATTGACCGGGATCTGTTTCCACACCGCGACGATGATCATTGCTGTTGCGGTGGCGTTGTAGTCAACGCCCAGCTTGAAATCCCAGCCGAACATCCCGAAGAACTTGGTCATGGGGCCAGTACTTTGATCAAAGAACAGAATGCCCAGAAAGCCTGCAACCGGGGGTGCGATCGCGTAGACCCACATCAGCAGGGTGCGATAGGATCTCGCCCCTCGGATCACCTTGTCGGCCTTCACCGCCAGCAACAGCGCGATGGCCAGAGAAAAGAAGGTGACCAGAATGGAGAAGACAACAGTAAACCACGCGATGCGTTTGTACTGATCATTGCCCAGCAATGATGTGTAGTTGTCCGCCCCCACAAAGGTCGAACCGAACCCGAACGGGTCTTGCAAAAAGAACGACGATTGCAGCGCCCATCCAGCGGGCCAGTAGAAGAAGATGGCGATGATCATGAGCTGCGGCAGCAGCAGCGCCACAGGAAGCCAGATAGTGTCGAAGCCCGCGCGTTTCATTGTTCGTCCAGTTGCAAAATGGGGGATGGCCGCGCCCAAAGGCGCGACCATCTTGGGGGTGATCCCAGAACCTTAGCCCTGAGTCTTGGCGAAGCGCGCCAGCAATTCGTTGGCTTCAGCTTCAATGTTTTGGAACGCGCTTTCCACGTCGGTCTCACCGGTCAGGATACGGCCATACTCGCGGTTCATGATGTCGCGGATCTGAACGTAGAAGCCCATGCGGTAGCCCTTGGTGTTGTCACCGGCCTTGGCTTGCAGCTGGTTTACGCCAACTTCGGCGGCAGGGTAGCGGTCATAGTGGCCGTCTGCCTTGGCGGCTTCATAAGCGGCCTCGGTGATCGGGACATAACCGGTTTCCTGGTGCCAGAAATACTGGGTCTCAGGTGCGGTCAGGAAGCGGAAGAACTCGGCAGTTGCCTTGTTTTCCTCGTCCGACTTGCCCGACATCGCGAACAGAGCGGCACCTCCGATGAAGGTTTGGGTCGGCTCAGCGGTGACGGCTTCCCAATAGGGCAGCTCGACCGCGCTGAATTCAAAGCCCAGGTCTTTCTGCAGCAACCCGCCGAAGGAACCGGACGAGCCCAGCCACATGGCAACCTTGCCTTCTTCGAACGGTTTTGCGTTGTCACCCCAACCGGTGCCATACCATTCGAACATGCCGTTGTCTTTCCACTCGGTCACGGCAGTGAAGTGCGCCTTGATCGCGTCGTTGTTGACCAGGATCTCGGTGTCCATGCCATCATAGCCGTTGTTGTTGGTCGCAAACGGCAGGTTGTGACGCGACATGAAGTTCTCGGTGAAGATCCAGGGCAGGTGCGACTGGCTGAGCGGGATGTAGCCGGCCTCTTTCAGCGCCGGAGCGGTGGTCGACTGGAACTCTTCCCATGTCTTCGGCGGGGTCACGCCCGCGGCTTCCAGAGCGTCGACATTGTAATACAGGATCGGGGTCGACGAGTTGAACGGCATCCCGATCATCTTGCCATCACTGTCGGCATAGAAGTAACGCACACCAGCGATGTAGTCATTGATGTCGAATTCGACGCCGTTTTCAGCCAGCAAGTCCTGAACCGGAACGGTCGCGCCCTTGGCCGCGATCACAGTGGCGGCGCCTGCGTCAAACACCTGCATGATGTTGGGCTGCTCGCCCGCGCGGAAGGCAGCGATCCCTGCGGTCAGCGTTTCTTCGTAGCTGCCCTTGTAGATCGGAGTGATTGTGTATTCGTCCTGCGACTCGTTGAATTTCTCGGCAACCTTGTTGACGGTTTCACCCAGCTGCCCGCCATGGGCATGCCACCAAGTGATTTCGGTTTCTGCAAAAGCTGCGGTCGCGGTGAACGCGAGCGCGGCAGCTGTTGCGCAAAACTTCAGATTGTTCATTTCGATCCTCCGGTTCGGTATCGGCCCTTTGCAGCAAAAAGACCGTTGGCATTATGTGCCAGTTTTCATGCAGGCTCCCCTGCGGCGTTTTTCGCGCACAGCCTCCGACCCGCATCAGTGGAACACGTCCGCAAACTGCACACGTGACCACATACTGTTAACGTATGACAGTTCGATGAAAGATTTCTAGCAATATTGACAAATTCGACAAAAAAGATGGACAGCTTAGGCGTGGTTGATGACAGCAAAAAACAACTGGACAGACCGCGCCGCGTTACGGCGCAGGCGGTTGCCGATGCGGCGGGCGTGTCCCGCTCGGCCGTGTCCCGAGCGTTTACGCCCGGCGCCTATCTTGATGCAGAAAAACGTATAAAAATCATGCGTATGGCCGATCGTATGGGGTATCAACCCAACGCGTTGGCGGCGGGGTTGAAGGGGGGGCGATCGCACCTCGTAGCGGTCTTTGTGGGCAACAAGCGGAGCACCTACGACTCAGAGTTCGTGAACCGGTTGGTCGGGCAGTTGAACACTCTGAACAAGTGGCCGATTCTGATTGATGGCAGCGGCGAGAGCGCGGAATCAGCCATGGATCACGTTTTGCGCTATCCGCTGGATGCTTTGATTCTGCGCGGGGGCAGCATGCCCGGCGCGCTTGTGGAGCAATGCAGCAAATTCGGGGTCCCCATGATCTCATCCGGGCGGATCGTTGATGCGGCGGGGATCGACAACGTGTGCTGTAAGAATGCTGACGGGATGACCATCGCGACCCGTGTTCTGTTGGACAAGGGCCGCACACGGTTTGGGTTCATTGCAGGTGCCGCCGAGTTCGGATCTTCAGATGATCGCAGGGCCGGGGTGGTCAACACTTTGGTGGCCGCAGGATTGTCCCTGATCGCGGAAGAGGTCGGAGATTTCACGGTTGGTTCTGGTTACGAGGCAGCACAGAAATTGCTGCGGGAAAACAGCCTCGATGCGCTGATCTGTGCCAACGATGCCAGCGCGATCGGGGCGTTGACCGCTGCGCGAGAGCTGGGCGTGGACGTGCCCGAAACACTCTCGATTGTGGGCTTTGACGATATTGAAATGGCCGGGTGGCCTGCGTTCAATCTCAGCACGATCAACAATCCGATCGACCTGTCGGTCGAACATGTGATCACCTTGCTCGAAAAGCGTCTGGCTGAACCGGCTAAGGCCAGTGAGACTCTTCTGATCGAGCCCTTCTTTGTCCCGCGCGGTACCCATTGACGCTGATACGGCCCGACGTGCCTGAAATCGCGAAGGGTTCGTCCGCGCGTGTTGGATTTTGATATTTTTCACACCGCCTCTCACCCGATTTTGCCGTCAAAGGGAGACAGGTTTCGACAAAGGTGCCTTTCTGCTGCCGCAAGTTGTTGTGAGTGTGGGTCGGGGCCTGTCTCAGACCTCTTTGATCGACGTCTCTGACAGTCTTTCTACCAAGCTCTGCTCAATCTCTTCCAGAACGCCGCGCACGCGTTTTTGCAAGGCATGTTCGACAGAACAGGTTGGCGCCTCATCTTCACTGCCGCTTGCGACAAGGCGCTCGTCCAGCGCAAGGTAGACATCGGCTAGCGTGATTTCGCTCGGAACGCGGGCCAGACGCCAACCGCCTGCATGGCCTTTCTCGGACGTCAGCAGACCGGCGGCACGCAATTTTCCCAAGACGCGACGCACAACAACCGGGTTGGTTCCGGCATGGTCCGCAATTTCGGTTGAGGTGCGCACACGGTCCGGTTCTCCGGCCATATGGCTGAGCGTATGCAGGGCAAGTGACAGGCGGCTATTGCGCTTCATATGACGGGGTTCTCCTAACCTGCTGGAAACGTAACTTTGGCTGTTGCATTAATCTAGTAACTATGAAAGTTACAAGAACCACATACAGAGCTATGGAGACTCATATGTCAGATACGCGCCTTCCCGTCACGGTGCTTTCCGGATTTCTTGGGGCTGGCAAGACCACTTTGCTGAATCGGGTTCTCAACAACCGCGAAGGTCGCCGTGTCGCGGTGATCGTGAACGACATGTCCGAGGTGAATATCGACGCCGACCTTGTGCGCGCCGATACCGAGCTGAGCCGGACGGACGAGACGCTGGTTGAAATGTCGAATGGCTGTATCTGCTGCACCCTGCGCGATGACCTTTTGGATGAGGTCCGCCGACTGGCGGCCGAGGGGCGCTTTGACTATCTGCTGATTGAATCAACGGGTATTTCTGAGCCTCTGCCGGTGGCTGCGACCTTTGATTTCCGCGATGAGTATGGCGAAAGCCTGTCCGATGTGGCGCGTCTGGACACGATGGTGACGGTTGTCGATGCGGTGAACCTGCTTGGGGATTTCTCCTCGCATGACTTCCTGCAGGATCGCGGTGAGACTATGGGCGAGGAAGACGAACGCACCCTCGTCCATTTGCTAACCGATCAGATCGAGTTCGCCGATGTCGTGATCCTGAACAAGGTCGACGATGCCGGGCCGGAAAAGGTCGACGCGGCCCGCAAAATCATCCGCAGCCTCAATGCGGATGCCGAGATCGTCGAGGTCAATCACTCCGCTGTGGCGGCTGAGAAAATCCTCGATACCGGGCTGTTTGACTTCGAAAAAGCCCATGAGCATCCGATGTGGGCCAAAGAGCTGTATGGCTTTGCTGGCCACGTGCCGGAGACTGAAGAATATGGTGTTGCGTCTTATGTCTACCGGGCGCGTCTGCCCTTCGTGCCCGAGCGTATCCTTGAGGTTCTGAACGGCGATCTGCCGGGTGTGATCCGGGCCAAGGGGCATTTCTGGATTTCTACGCGTCCCGATTGGGTGGCTGAGTTTTCGCTGGCCGGAGCGCTCTCTAGCGTGCAGCCTTTGGGCACTTGGTGGGCTTCAGTTCCGGAAGAACGCCGACCGACCCATGACAGTGCCCGTGCCTATATGCAGGCCCATTGGCAAGAACCATGGGGAGACCGCCGGCAAGAGATCGTGTTCATCGGGGCAGGGATCGACTGGCCGACCCTCAGGGCGCGATTGGATGCCTGTCTTGTGCCCGCCGTTGCGGGTTTGGGTCCCGACAATTTGCCGGACTATCCCGACCCGTTCCCGATCTGGCGTCGGGCTGAGGCAGCAGCATGAGCGTTGTGCGCCAAACCGTGATCGGTGCGGCCGTTGGGGTTGGCGTTGCGGATACGCCCGAGGCGCTGAGCGCCTTTCTCAACCCAGGTTGCGCCGCAGCACTTTGGCGGCGTCAAACTCCGCCCAGTGTTCAAAGCTGGCTAAATGATCTTGACCCCGAGGACCTGCCCAAGGGGCGGGTGATCCTTCTGTTGGGCAAGGTGGCCGAAACGGTCGGCCATCTCTGCGACATGTCCGGTTTGACAACATGCCCCGAGCGGGATTGGCTGGAGGCAGACATCGCCTTACTGGCAGAGGTGTTCTCAGATCTGGTCTCGGCCCGTTATTTGCGGTTGCGGCTGGATGTTGTCACGTCCAATGCCTGCCGCAAATTCCATATCGACGCCATCACGGCACGACTGGTCTGCACCTATCGCGGCACCGGTACGCAATACGGCATTTCGCGCGATGGCGCTGAGCCTCAACGTGTCTTTACGGTGCAAACCGGGTCTCCGATCCTGTTGCGTGGAACACGCTGGCCGGAAACACCGCGGTCGGGTCTTTTGCACCGTTCCCCTCCGATCGAAGGCACCGGCGAGACCCGGCTCGTACTGGTATTGGATCCGATCACCGACCCGGAAGAGGCTGCATGACCGGAAATCTGGGGCAAAGCAGCTTGCGGCGTAGGAAGCGCGCGGGCGATCCTATGGCCGTCTTTGACAGCCTGCCCGCCCCGTTGCGGCAGTGGTTGTCCGAAGCGGCCCTGCCATGGTCGCCCGTCACGGCGCGCCGGATTTGGGTCAAAGCGCTGGCCAAAGGTCTTACACCGGAAGAAACGTTGCTATCGCTGAATCGGGCCGAGGCGAGTACACTGGCACGTGACAAGGTGATGGCCCTGCCGCGCCGTTAAGGCACCCAGGCTTTGGGGTTGCTTTGACTTGAAACTGTTACGCTCTGCCGTCACCATCCGATCATTGTTGATTGATGAATTACGGAGGGCGCAATGGCCTATAAGCTGATTAAGGGCGAGTTTCATATTTTCTATCCCGACATTCCAAAGCAGGGCCCGGAACCTGACGGAGATACTCTGAAATTCAAACCAGATGACCCGTCGTTTGTTCAGGACCTTTGGCGTTCGGGTCAGCCCCGGCCCGGCTTCAATGGGCGTGGGATGATCAATCTGCGGTTTGAAGGGCTGGATGCGCTCGAAACCCATTTCCGCAGCGCGCATCAGAACAAACCCCTTGCGGAGGCGTCGCGCGATTTTCTGTTGGATTGGGCCGGGTTCGGAGACGTGGTGTTCTGGGAGGACAAGCCCAACAAGGTAAAGCAGGTCGAAAACAACCCGGTTCGCGGTTACATCCTGACCAATGGTCTGGACGGTCACGGCCGGATCGTGGCCTTTGTCTACGCGGGTGATGCGCCCGAACCGGACGGTGAGGTGTTCAAACTGATGCCAGAGCGCGTGGATCAGAGCTTCAACGCGCGCAGCCTGGAGGCGGGTCAGTCCTATCCGCTGTTCTACCTGACGCTGCCGATCTCACTTGCGCAGCATCTCGGAGGGATTGCGGATCAGGCCCGTGCGACTGGAAATGGTCTGTATCCCGATGATGCGTCGGCCCCCGAGCAAGACTTCGAAGTAACCCCTGCGAATTATCAGGATCTGGCAATCTGGCCCAAGCTTTTCCGTCGCTTGCATGACTATTTCGCAGATGAATTCGATGATTTGAACGGGTTCGATACCTGGTTGCGCGCGGACCCGAGGGACCGGGACGATCGCATGCTTCTGCCCGAAGACTATGACGCCCATTTCCATAATGTGGTCGAGGTGACCTCGCCCACGTCGATGAGGCTGACAGTCGACCCCAAGGATATCGTGATCCTGCCGGACGATTTCACCATGCCCGACACCGGCCTGCCGTCACAGTAGCGCCAGGTCTAAAGCTCCGCCGAAGGTGCCGGGCCGCGCCAGTCCAGACTGAGATCATGGCGCAGACTATGTGGGAAGGGGATCATCCGATTGGTATCCTCGTCCCACAGCCTCCATTTCAAGCAACTGAGCGCGCCTCGGACGTCGATCGCAGCGCTGTTCCAGTCCTGCGCAATTGAGGCGTTGCAGGTTTTGAGGTGATAGCAGGGGATTTTGGCGTTCAGGTGATGCAGGTCGTGGAAGCCGAAATTCAACAGTACAAAATCCACAACCGGTCCTAGTCGGAGCGAACTCGCACCGTGCAGAGCGGCTGCATGGGCGGTTTTGTCGGCCGACTGCCGCCAATAGGTTTCTTCGAAGTTGTGCCCGACATAGACGACAAATATTCCGAAACTGCCTGCAAGAAGGCTGCCAAGGATCAGGGCGTAAAAACTCCACCAGCCAAGAAGTGTGATGATCAGGCTCCAGAAGGTGAACATGGCTATGTTTTGCAGCAGTACATCCCGGACGCTGACTTTCAGCGTGTTTCGGGGCCAGCGGTATTGGACGAAGTAGATCAGGACCGGGCCGATCAGGAACAATGTGATGGGGTGCCGATAGGCGCGGTAGAAAAGTTTCCTAGACAGGGGCGCGGCTTCGTATTCGCGCCGGGTCATGACATAGACCTCGTGGGCGTCCCGGTGATCCAGATTGCCCAGATGCTGGTGATGTAGGTTGTGATTATACCTCAGAACGCTATGCGCGATCCCGGAAACGAGGCAAAGGAAGTTCCCAAGGAGATCATTCCACGTGCGGTTGGTGAAAAAGCTGTAGTGCCCACAGTCATGCTGGATGGAATAGAGCCGAAGGATTCCTGCCGCAAACAGAAACGAACCCAAGGTCAGGGAAAGCCATGCTCCGGAAAATAGGGCAGGGATAGCAAGCCCCGCAGCGACGACGCCTGCGCTGATTGCCAGCGCTTTGCAGGCCATCCTGTCGTCTGGTTTTGCGAATTCCCTCGGAACCTTGATCGAACTCATTATCGTCACTGAAAATGATTGAGACTATGAAACTGGTTGGCGTCCCCAATCGTTAGCACGGCTTTGGGTTTCCGCCAACGTGGTTAAGGTCCACGGTTCAGGCGTCGGTTTGGGACAGCTCCAGAAACATATAGGGCTGTATGTTCTCGAATGGCCAAACGCGGACCACCTGCGTCAGGCCCAGTTTCTTTGCCCCACGCCCGATCGCGTTAAACACTCCGATATGTTCCTGAAACACCGGATCGTCGCTGAACCTGTCGATCATGCTGTCGGTGATCTCAGACCGTACGCGCAGGCGCAGGCCGGACCCCTTCAGGTGACGTTTGATCTGGGCCAGACGGACGAAATTGAGGCTGTTCCACAGCCCATGAACTTCGTAGGTGTCCTCAACCCATGTAATCCGCTTTCGAAACAGTCGCCCTGTCAGGGTCTTTGAGCGAAGCGCGGGGATGTTGAAATGTGGCTCATACGGGAAGCCGTAGTTGGGGCAGAGAATCAGGCAGCGGCCCTGTGGGGCCAGAAAACGCGGCAGCGTATCCAGGAAATGCCGCCAATCCGGCAAGTGCTCCAGAACGTTGACCATGTAGATCAGGTCATAGGGTTGTGACGGAGTGAACGCCTCATAGGTGCTGCGTTGAATGTCTCCGCCCTGCTTGGCGGCGTGATCCAGAACATGCTCCATCGGTGCGAAGCCTTCGGCGAAAGGCTCAATGGCGTCCAGCGTAATGTTAGGGTTCCGCTGGCGCAGCATGGTCAACAGGATACCTGCCCCGCAGCCGATCTCCAGTGCCCGCGCGCCGGGGGGCAGGGCGCAGATTTCAGGGTCGAGATTCTGGAAATGAAACCGCGCCGCGCTAAGCCAGATGTCTTTCAGGGGAAAGTCGAACCGCGCGAAATCCTGAAGAATGTCTTCGACTGAAAAAAGGCTTTCTTGAAGGCTGACCGAATGCATACTTATCCCAAGACGAGTGGTTTGAAGGAACGATATTACAATGTGTTGGAGCGGGCCAGCGTCCTATACCATTGCCGCCGTCGGGGTAGTCGCCACCGTCAAGGCCATACGCCAAGGCGAGAGCCCGCTGCTTTGGTCTCCGCTGGTGTATTTCACCGCGATTGAGGTGCTGCAGGGCTATTCCTATTCTGTCGAGGGGCAATGCGCATTGCCCCAAAATCAGGTCGCCGCGTTGCTGGCCTATATACATATCGCCTTTCAGCCGCTGTTTACCGGCATTCTCGCGTTGTATTTCATCCCAAAGGATGTGCGCGGTATGATAGCTCCCGTGGTCTTAGGTCTTGGCGCAGTGACTGGAGCGTATCTGTTGCTGCAAATTTATCCGTTCGAGTGGGCAGGCCCGTGCCGACCGGGTCGTCTTTTGTGCAGCGATCATCTGTGTGTGAAGGCGGAAAGCTGGCACATAGGGTGGCATTTGCCACTGAATGATCTGGGTGAAAGCCTGCCTGCAACGATTCTTGGGCAGCAATATGATCTGAACTTCCCGGTCTATTTTACGGTGATGTTTCTGCTGCCCGCCGCTCTGGGCGCATGGAAAGTCGCGGGGTTTCAACTGCTTATCGGGCCCACGCTGGCCTGGGCCTCAACCGATAGCCCTACGGAAATGCCTGCGATCTGGTGTCTGTTCTCGCTGGGCATTGTCATGATGATCGTGTTCACGCCGCTCAAGACGGCGCTTCAGGCAAGTTCATGGCCTTTATGGACTGTGCTGCGCTGGGTGAACGGGACCAACAAAAAAACCACTCTAGTACCCTAACAAACCGTTCACCCGCGCACCACTTTCTTTACCTCGTGCCTAACCTGCGAACCGCGGATCCAATCTGGTCGGAGACCCGGTTCCCCCTCAAGCCGGTGGGAGGCAAGAAACTCTATGGAGGCGACTAAGTCTCGTCGTCATCCTCCAGTTGATAAAGAACCCAATCGTCACTCAGGCCTTTCAGCTGTTTGGGTCCAATTTCCTGAAACTCCAGCCCCAGACCCAAAACCAGATCGCGCACGGTGCTGGAAACCCATGTCTGCCCACCAGGTGTCAGGCTGAGAACACGTGCCGCGATTGCGATTGCGATGCCTGTCACATCGTTGGTGGTGCGCAAGCACTCGCCACAATGAATACCGGCCCGAAGCTTTAGGCCAAGCGCGTCTGCCGTGGCCCGAAAGGCCTTGGCGCAAGCGATAGCGGCGCTGGGGCGGGGAAAGATCGCCAGCATGCCGTCACCCATGAGCTTCACAAGTGTGCCTTCGTGTTCTGCAACGGTTTCAAGTGCTGCCGTATCCAGGGCATCCATGATATCGCGCCACTCGGCATCGCCAAGACGCGCAACGATCTCGGTCGAGTTCACCACATCGGTCATCATGATTGTGACCAACAGGCTTTTGTTTTCACCATCGGCCGCGCATTCGGCGATATTATCCTCGAACGTTTGGTCGATCAATGCGCTCGGCTGAGGGTGGATGATCGTCGGGCGAACCGGGAAGGTCTTTACGACCGCTGGTTCGTTACTCTCCATATCAACGACTGCCAGAGTGCTATGCTTGCTGCATGACGCTGGAAGTTCAGACAGTTCGGGATCGTCGATAGGCTCAATAATTTCAAAAGACGTATTAAACATAACTGCACCAACAAATTGGGACGTTGAAACAGAGGTTAAAATCAAATTGTCACCAAACCGCGATGCAGATGTTAACCAGATGTTAACAGGCCCGGTTCTTACGCACGCTAGGCTTGTGTCCCTGGCTGAACATATTCCAAAAAGAGTGTGGGGATGGTTTGGACGAAAACACTCACACGTGCCAAGCTGTGTTTAGAAACAGACAGGTAGGACCGCAGAGTTGAAGAAGTTGAACGTATTGTTGGTAGAGGACGACCCGTCATTGCTTGCTCTGACGTCCGCGCTCCTTCGGCCGCATTACAATGTTCTTCAGGCGTCCAATGTTGCGGATGCGCGCGCGACGCTTGCGTCTCAATCGGTGGATATCGCTTTGCTGGACCTCGGATTGCCGGATGAGGACGGTCTGGTACTGGCGCGTTCCATGCGGGCGAAATCGGCGCATCCTCCGATTATCTTCGTGTCGTCCCGAAACAGCGCCAGCGACAAGATCAGCGGGTTGGACATTGGGGGGGACGACTATCTGACCAAGCCGTTTGACCCGGATGAGCTTTTGTCCCGGATCAACGCAGTGCTCAGGCGCACAAACCCCCAGGCGCATATGCCGCGGCAGGATACCAAGGTCCGGCTGGGAGAGATCGAAATTGATCTGGACAGTCGACAGGTCTGGAACGCCCAGCACGAGGTCATACCCGTCACGCGGGCCGAATTCGACGTGCTGATGGCTATCGTAAACGCGAACGGTCGGGTGCTGTCCCGCTCGGTGCTGTTGGATGCGGTCGCCCTGTCGCCGGATCATGACGCCGGAGAGCGAACAATTGACGCTCTGGTTGCCAAGATCCGCAGGAAGCTGTCGGATGGCGGCGATGGTCCAAAGATCATCGTGACGGTCCACGGGGTCGGCTATCGACTGGGGGTGACACGACAGTGAAACCGCGCGCCTTCATATATGACGAACCGATCAACGCGGTCACCCAGAACTTTCTGGACAAGAAGTTCGAGGCCCAATACCGCGATTGGTACTTCGAATCCACGCGCGGGCAATTCCGCACAGCGCTACTGTTTGGCGCGTCTTTCTACGTCGTCTTTGCCTTTCTTGAGGTTTTTGTCCTGCATTCCCGCAGCTTCTCTGGTCAGGATCTGGCCGTTTGGGGCGCGCGGCTGTTCATCATCTCGTTTATTTTTGGGCTTTTCTTTTTTTCGCACAAACTTCCGGCGCGCACATTGCCCGTGATCATCTCCACCGGCTGGTCGATGATGTATCTGGCCATCTGGGCCGCCTTCGCCTTTTCCGGGGATCATGAATCCAAGGACTTCCTGTATCGCTTTGCGCTGATCAGCCTTGCGGGCACCGTTTTCCTGCCCTTTGTCTTTTCCCACTCGGCCGCGTTGCAACTTTTGCTGTTCGTGCCTGTCTCATACTATCTGGTGTTCGACAAAACGAGCCTGAGCAGCGGGATGGACACCTGGATCGGCCCCTCCTTCGTTCTGGCTTCTACTGTTCTGATTGGTCTCTATGCGAAGTTCTTTTCCGAACGCACGCTGCGGGCCAATTTCGTGCAGAGCGTCTATCTGGAAAAAGCGCGCAACGATGCGGAAAAGGCGAATGAGGCGAAATCCCAGTTTCTGGCAACTGCAAGCCATGAGCTGCGCACGCCGCTGAATGGCATCGTGGGCAATATCCGCCTGATCAAATTGACCCCGCAGGACCCCGAGTCCCTAGACCAGAGACTGGATGAGATTGAACGCTCCAGCCTTGCGATGCGAAATCTCATCGACGATGTCCTCAACATCGCGCGTCTTGAGGAAAAGCCCGAAGATCGCGAGTTCCGAACCTTCAACCTGTCCGAGGTTCTGCAAGACCTCGAGGCCGTCTTGCGCCCGCTGGCCCGATCGAAGAACGTACAGTTGATCATCCCGCAGTTTGACGATGGCGTTTATCTCAGCGGCAACAGTGGCCACCTTAGACACATTCTGCTGAACCTACTGGGCAATGCGGTGAAATTCACGAATGAAGGCTCGGTCACGTTGTCTTTTGAGCAATCAAAGCAGTCGGTGGCCTTTACGGTCAGCGATACTGGCATTGGTGTGCCCGAAGATCAGGTCAAAGATATCTTTGAACCCTTCACGCAGGCCTCGAACATCGACTCGCGCAAAACAGGTGGAACCGGGCTGGGGCTTTCGATTGTGCGTGGGCTTGTCTCAACGCTGAACGGGCAGGTGTCGGTCAAAAGCAATCTGGGCGAGGGGACTGTGTTCCGGGTCGAAGTGCCTTTCCACGCAGCCCCGGCCCCAAGCCCGCGATCCGAGATGGCGGGTTTTGCAGCCACGGTCGGGACAAAGCAAAACGTTCTGATCATCGAGGACGACCCGACCAGCATGGAGATCCTCAAAAGCCTGCTGGAGAGGGATGGTCACACGGTCACCGCCGCGGCCAACGGCAAAGAGGCAATTGCCCGCTTCCGTCCAGATGACACAGATTGCATTCTAACCGATATCCGACTGCCCGATACGACTGGCGTTCAATTGGCGCGCGACCTGAAGCAGATTGCCAAGGAAACGGGATTGGACAAGTCAATCACCACTATTGCAGTGACTGCCAACGTAATGCCCGAAGATCTGGATGAATACACGAACGCTGGCTTTGACGCGGTTGTCTCAAAGCCTCTGGATGAGCGAGTGCTATATGGCGCCATGCGAGCCTCACTCGGGCAGCCATCCCCTGAGATATCGTACATTCCAAATACCGATGACACCAAGGAACGCCTGAGGAAATTCCTGAGCAATGAAGAGTTGGATCAGGTTTTCCTGACATTCCGCGAGTCGCTCGAAGACTGCTATGTCGAGCTTAAGAAAGCGCAGGGGCAGGGCGACAGGGACCGGATCGAGTTCCTCGTTCACCGTGTCTATGGTAGCGTCTCCAGTTTTGGAGAGACGGAATTGGCCGCCAAGGCACAATCGGTCGAGGGGCTTTTGCGAAGCGGCGCCGAGAATTATAGCGCTGAGTTGGACAAGCTGATTCAATCCTGCGGGGTTGTCATTCAGGGTCTTAAAAGACAGGCCTCATGATGTGATCTGTCAAAGCGCGGCCTGCGCCCGTTTGATCATCACCACTGATGCCGGGTCGCCACCGCGTAGCGTGTCGGCAGATTTGAACGCATCGATGGCCTGGGCAAAACGCCCGGCCCGGAAATGCGCTAGGCCAGACTCGTAGGCCGCGATCCAAGCTGGCGGTTCAGGCGTGTCGCCGGCCATTGCGATCAGTTCAAAGACGACCAATTCCTCGGTGCGGCCCGCGATCTCCATCGTGTCCAATTCACGGGCAATGATCGCATTGCCCGCTTCGCGCCGGGTTTCGGGGCCGATCAGGATTGCAGTGCCGTAGGTTTTGTTGACGCCTTCCAACCGGCTGGCCACGTTCACCACGTCGCCAATTGCGGTGTAGTTCAAGCGATGCTCGGACCCGATATTGCCAACCAGTGCTTCTCCGCTGTTCAATCCGATACGCACGTGCAAGGCCTCGTCCGACTGGCTTTGCAGGGCCGAGTTTTCAATGTCTTCCACCAATTCCAACGCGGCACGGCAGGCGTGTTCCGCGTGGTTCGGATTCTGCCTTGGCGCACCCCAGAAAGCCATCACAGCGTCGCCGATGAACTTGTCGAGCGTCCCGTCATGGCGTTCGATCGTAGAAGAGGCCGCGTTGAAAAACGGCTCCATCAGTTCCACGACCTTTGGGCCGTGTTTCTCGGCCAGACCGGTGAAGCCAGACACGTCGCAGAACAGGACCGAGATTTGTTTGGTCTCGCCACCGGGTTGCGATTTCACACCTGCGGCGACCAGCATTTTCACCAGATCGGTCGGCACGTATTTCCGAAAGGCCGACAGCCCGGCCGCCATGCTCGCCGTCGCAGCCGAGAGGTTCTCGAGCTCGACCAAACGCGAGGGACGACGTGAGACCTGCTCGACATCGAACCGCTCAATCCGGCTGAGGTCTTCAGCGACGCGTGACAGCGGGTTGGCAACGACCCGGCGCACCAGCCAGATTGCGGCGATGGTCGCCAAGGCCACCACGCCCAGCAGGATGTAGACCAGATTGACCAGCGTCCGGTCGATCCCGGACAGAAAGGCCGATTCCGGGATAACCGTCGCCACACGCCAACCGTAAAAACCCAGCGGTGTCAAAGCGACCGCATAAGCCACGTCGTCGTAGACGATCCGTTTCGTCAGGGTGCCCGCAACGACCCCGTCTGCGTCGGTCAGCAGTTTCTGGCCCGAGAGTTTCGCCACTTCGTACAGCTCTCCCTCACCCATGCGGGCGGGGGTGATTTCGTCCGCGTTGGGATCGGGCACGGCAATGACCTTGCCATCGGCGCTGAGGATAAAGGCCGCACCGAACTCACCGGGGCGCAGGGAGCCCAGAAAGCGGGACAGGCGGTCGGTATCAATGGCAACCGACAGCACGCCTTGCCGTTGGCGACGTACATCGATTGGGCCGGAATATGCAAACACCGTTTTGTCGCTGTTTGGCAGATCACGCACTTCGATCCAATCTGGCGTGTCGCGGTCGATGAAGTTGTCATACCAAGGATGATCGCGTGGGTCGTAGTCTGTCTCGGCAAAGCTGCGTTCTTCGAACTGAATGTCGCCGGGGATGAAGATATAGCGGTCTCTACGCAGCTTCCTGTCTTGAATGTTCTCGTCGATCTCGATCATCTCAAGCCCGCTATCCCCCAGCCGGTGGGCTGCAAAGAAATTACCATCGGGCCAGCCGAATGTGATCCATGAGATATTTGGCTGAGATTGCAGCTGAGACAAGAATACAAATTCCCGCTTGTCGGCCTGACGTGTCTCGATCACGTTTTGAATGAAGATCGTTCGGACAGCGGCCCAGGCAGCCTCGGCGGATCTGAGGGTTAGGCCAACCTCAATACGGACCGTGTTCGAGATCTGGCTGTTGATCTCGGCGGCCAACATCTGACTGTTGTCCCGCGCCGTTGTCCACCACAGAGAATGCACAATGAAGGTTGACACGCCGATGGACAAAGCGACGAGCATTGACACAGCGATCCCAACAGTGACACGCATTGAAGCTCCACGGCGGCCTATAGCGACTGGCGCTGCAATGCGGACAGTCAGGTTCTAGGTCAAGTCTAGGGGCTGCAACCGTCAGTTGCCAGTTGGTTTCAATCTGCGCGCTAACTTGTGTAGTTGGCGAGAGAAACGCTTGGACAGAAAAACCGGCAGATCGACGAGCGGGTCGATCTGCCGGCGTTTTTGGTTTCTTAGGTCAGCTACGACCTTTCCATGGAACCAGCACGTTCTCGGCCTTGCGCATCAGGATATCGATGCCGTAGCCGATAATGCCAATCAGGACGATGCCCATGATCACGATGTCGGTCAGCTGGAACTTCGAGGCCGCGATGATCATCATACCAGCCCCTTTCTGCGCCGCGACCAGCTCCGCCGCAACAACTGTTCCCCAGCAGACGCCCATCGCGACCCGCGCACCCGTGAAGATCTCGGGCAGAGAGTTCGGGACGATCACGTGACGCATGATCTGCCATTTGGATGCACCCAGCGAATAGGCCGCGTGGATCTTGGAGATATTCACACCCGAAACCCCCGCACGTGCGGCAATGGTCATGATCCAAAGGGCGGCAAGGAACAGCAGAACGATCTTGCCGGTCTCCCAGATGCCGAACCAGATGATGACCAGCGGGATCAGCGCCAGCGGAGGGACGGGTCGCATGAACTCGACAATCGGGTCGAACCAACCGCGGAACCAGCCCGACAAGCCCATCGCATAGCCCAACGGAATACCCACGATGGCCCCTGCGATGAAGCCTGCGATGACGCGAAGCAACGACCAACCCAAGTGCTGCCAGAGCGAGAAGTTCTGATAGCCTTCATTGGCGATCTCGAAGAAACGCGCAACGACCGTTTCCGGCGCAGGTAGCCAGATCGGGTTCATTTGCAAACCCTGCGCTGGCGTAAAGCTGATGGCGCCCTTCCCGGTCAGCGATACAGTGCCGTCGCCAACATTGACTTTTGCGTCAGGACCGATCGGATTGCCATTGATCGCGATGATCTTTGCGCCATCTGCGCGTTTGGCGTCGTCGTTCTTGTCAAACAAGATGGTCGAGGACCGCCCGGTTGGCGCAGCAAATGCATCGTCTTTGGCGAAGCCCGTACCGGGATCAACCTCGAAGTCTTCTGCATCTTCTCCAAAGGGTGGGACGCGGATGAAGACGGTGGCGTCATCGGTCGTGCCGTCTGCATTCTCGACGGTGTAAGTAAATTGGGTTTCCCCCACAAACGGCCCCGGAACGTGCAGGGGGATCAGTTTCGATCCTGTGAATGCCGCCCAGATCACGAAGATTACCAGAATCGAGATGATCGAGGCTGCGCGATCCGCGCGTACAGCGCTTTCATCGCCAAAGGTCACAGTTTTCAGGCTGGTAAAGTCCTGACGGCTTTGCAGGCCCTTGCGCAGCAGGTGAACGATCAGAAACGCGCCGCCGAACAGGCCGATATAAAACAGAAGTACGATCATGATGCTTGCTCCGTCCGGCCCATGATTTCTTCTTCCATTTCCCAGATCATGGACAGGATTTCATCTCGGGTTTCGGCGAAACCTTCGGATTTTTTGACATCGCGAAGGTCGGCGTTCACGCCGCGTTCCGCGAAAGGCAGATTGTATTCCTTGTGGATGCGCCCCGGACGTGGGGCCATCACGATCAAGCGTTCACCCAGCAGCAGGGCCTCTTCGACCGAGTGGGTGATCAGGATGATGGTTTTACCCGTTTCTTTCCAGAGCTTAAGGACCAAGCCTTGCATCTTTTCCCGGGTCAGCGCATCCAGCGCGCCCAAAGGTTCATCCATCAGGATCACGTCAGGCTCATTCGCCAGACACCGGGCCAGGGCCACGCGCTGCTGCATACCGCCCGAAAGCTCATAAACGGCCTTTTCCTTAAAGTCCTGAAGGCCGACGACCTCAAGAAGATGGTCCGAGATCTTATCGCGCTCTTCCTTGGGCATGCCCTTCATGCGCGGGCCGAATTCCACATTTTCGCGCACGTTCATCCATTCGAACAAGGCGCCTTTCTGAAACACCATGCCGCGTTCCGCGTCTGGCCCTTCGACCACGTGGCCATTTAGCTCGACCCGGCCCGAGGTGGGCGCAAGGAAGCCCGCGACGATGTTCAGCAACGTTGTCTTGCCGCATCCCGAGGGCCCGAGGACCGAGACCAACTCACCTTCTTTAAGGCTGAGCGTGACGTCCTGAAGGGCCTGTACCGAGGTGCCGTTGGGCAAGTCAAAGCGCATGGACAAATCAATGATGTCCAGTTCAGGCATTCCGTTTCCTTCCTGCTGTTGTTTCCGAAGGCCAGCCGGATGACCGGCCCCCGGAATATGTATGTTTTATTAGTTGGACGCGGCTGCCAGCGGCGCGCTATTTACAGCGCCCTCATAGGAGTCCAGCGCCGAGTCGATGCTGCCCGCATCCACAAAGACGTTGGCAACGCCGCCCATGAACTCATGCGCGCCACCACCCAGCCATTTGTCAGACAGCTGCTCTTCGGCGGAGGGGAAGGTGAAGGTCGCGATGGTTGCCTCGGCATCGGCCAGGTCCATACCTGCATCCTTTGCAATCGCGGCCAGCATCTCATCCTTGGAGTCACCCGCGTTCCACTGCGCGTTTGCGTCAGCAGTCACTTTGAGGAACTTGGACAGCAGTTCAGGCTCTTCCTGAATGAACGAGGTCGGTGCACTCGTTACGTCGAACACCAGAATGCCAAGCTCTTCCTTTTCGGCGCCGGTCAACAGGATGTTGCCGTGGTCGAGCATACGACGCAGCGCGCCACCCCAGCCGCAGACCATGTCCAGGTTACCCTGAGCAAAGGCTGCCGCGCCATCGGCGGGTGCCATGTCGACGATTTCGAGCGAGCTGGTATCCACACCGAAATGGGCCATCTGAGACAGGAACCCGTAGTGCGCGGCTGTGCCGATCGGAACACCGACTTTCTTGCCGTTCAACTCGCCGGCGTTGGTCTTGTCGATTTCCAGAGCTTCGGCGACGACGCAGTTGTCATTGTCCGAATAGCTAACCGCAACATCGACGGCCTGCAGGTCCTGACCAGCTGATGTGGCCACAACGAACGGCGGAACGCCTTGGCTTACAGCTATCTGAACATCGCCGGATGCCATAGCAGCCGACATCGCAGTCCCGGTGTCGAAGGACACCCAGTTGATCTTGACGCCCATCTCTTCTTCATAGGTGCCGTTGGCCTTGGCGTATTGGAACGGCATCGGCCATTCGAGGAAATAGGCGACGGTGATTTCATCCGCAGCCGCTGCTTGTGATGCCGAAAACGCGGCAAGACCGGCGCAGGCCGTTGAGAGCAGATACTTTTTGATCATTGGTTTATGTTCTCCCTGTTGTGATGATCATTTTTTTATATGGCCCGACTTTTTGTCTGACCGATACCTGAGACAATAGACCCAAGATGGTGAAACAGCGAAACAAATTGTGCTGCGGCGCTGTAAAAACCGGGGGCAGCGCTGCGAAATTGAGCGCGAAGGCGCGCAAAATCCGTTTGGCAGCCCTGCCGGGAATTGCTGTTTGTTTTCAAAATGGTATCATTTTGAAGCGTCCCTGCGCGCGGTTGCGCCAAAGACGTCTGGCAAAGTAGGATTGGGCTGGTGTTTGCTGCCAGGATCGACACCTCTGATCGCTGTTCCAAAGCGGGCGTCATAGTAGATCCCGTTCCTCCAGCACCTTGCGCGCGACGCGGAAGCATTCAAGCGATTGAGGAACACCGCAATAGATTCCAACCACGTGAATGATCGACTGGATTTCCTCCTTGGTGACGCCGTTGTTTAGCGCGCCGTTACAGTGGATTTCCCATTCATGCATCTTGCCCAACGCCCCCAGCATGGCGAGGTTCATCATCGAGCGTGTTTTGGCGTCAATCGTGCCGTCGCCCCAGCCAAAGCCCCAGCACCAGGCAGTCATGGCCTCCTGAAACGGGCGAGTAAAGTCATCCGCCGCCGCAAGGTTCTTTTCCACATATTCTGCGCCCAGGGTCGATTTGCGTTGCTTTAGCCCGGTTTCGAACAGGGTGTCATCCATAGGTCTTCCTCGTGATTATGCGACCCGTTGACTATTGGTCAGTCAATCCGGCAGACGGGTCTCCTGCCAGATGGGACTTGCCTTTATATCCAAATTCAAAAGCAATGAGTCGCAGGTCAACCTGCGTAGTGGCAGGTTCTACCGTACGGAATCCAAAAGCGATTCAGGTCAGGCGGGGGTTTCCACGCCGTCCCGCATCCATTGCTGCAGCCGGGCGATGGAATGTTCGCTCATCACGCCGCATTTGGGGTCCAGAACCAGTGGGCCGGGCACATAGCCCTTTGACTTGAGGCCGCGATACACAGATTCGACCAAGCGAATATCCTCGGCCACGGTGGTCTCGCGATCCTGTACAGCCAGCCCACGGATCACGTCGCTTTCATGGCCGCCTTCCGTATACCAGCCCCGCCAGACGGTACATGTGTCCACGGTTTCGGCCCGCCAGTGATAGGTGTTTAGCACATTCCCGGGATAGCACTGGAAGGAGAACATGGGCCACAGGAACCACGACTGATAGTCGCCGGCATGGGGCACCGACAGGTCAATCGGATAGGTCATCTTGTCCAGCGCCTGACACTCTGTCGTGTGGCGCAGCACGTAGCCGCCTTGCTCGTCTGGCCGGATGTCATAGGTTTCCGGCTTCACCACACCTTCAGCAAAGGTGGGGTGGTTCGATGGGCAATGATAGCATTCCGAATAGTTCTCGACCGAGACCTTCCAATTGCAATCCTCCGGAATCTCGACCCATTCCAACGGCGCGAGGTCATCTATATGGGGTACGAATTCGGCAATTTCTTTACGTACGCCGGGATACCAGTGGTCCATCGGGGCGGCATCTTTGTCGAGATTGACGAAGATGAAACCCAGAAAAATCTCGGTCCGAACTTCGGTTAGGCAGATTTTTTCCCGTTCAAAGCCGGGTACCGATTTGATGTTGGGCCCAGCGCGCAGCCCGCCCGTCAGCTCATACGTCCATTGGTGATAGGGGCAGACCACAACACGGGTGTTGCCGGTCCCGGTCACCATCTCATGCGCGCGGTGTTGACACACGTTGTAGAAGGTGCGCACCACCTCATCCCTACCGCGAATGGCAAACAGGTTCTGACCAGCAATCTGAAAGGCAAAATAGTCACCCACATTCGGGATATCGGCCGCATGTCCTGCGAATTGCCATGTCCGCGCCAGCAGCCCGTTCATCTCATCTTCGAAGACGGCGGGATCGGTGTAGTAGCGGGCCTCGAGCGAGTGGATGAGCGGCTTGGTCATGATGGATCCTCAACTTGGAAACCGAGGGGCTTGCCTTGGGTAGCGTTCATTTGTGTCGTTATGTGTTGACCGTGGTACATTTGTTTGATTATCAAATCCACAGAAATCTGCGACTCTGGAACAGGAATCCTGCGATGTCCAAGAAAGAACTGCCCGAACGCGCAAAGGTCGTCATTGTTGGCGGCGGGGTCATGGGCTGTGGCCTGGCCTACCACCTTGGCCACGAAGGATGGGGGGAGGAGACCATTCTGCTGGAAAAGGCCGAGCTGACCAGCGGCTCGACCTGGCACGCGGCGGGCCAGATCACGCATTCCACAAGCTCTTATGGGCTGGGCAAGATGGTCGACTACAATATCGGCCTCTATTCGAAAACGCTGGAAGAAGAGACCGGTCAGGCCGTCACGTGGCACGGTTGCGGCTCGTTCCGACTGGCCTATACCGAGGATGAGATGGACTGGCTGCGCCACACACTGTCCGTCGGTCGCGCCCTGGGCTTCAAAATTGAGCTGGTGGGCCCCGAGTTCATTGCCGAAAAGCACCCGTTCTACAATCTCGACGGTGTCCTAGGCGCGCTATACACGCCCGATGATGGCCATGTTGACCCTTCGAACTTGACCATGGCCATGGCGGCGGGTGCGCGGCAGAAAGGTGTGAAGATCTTCCGCCATTGCCGCGCGACCAACATCACGCAGAACGATGCAGGCGAATGGGTGGTCGAGACCGAACAGGGCACGATCACCTGCGAACATGTGGTCAATGCGGGTGGCACCTATGCGCGGCAGATGGGCGAATGGTCGGATCTTCAACTGCCCATGACCTCGATGACGCACCACTATTTTGTCACCGAAAACGTGCCCGAATTTCAGGATCTGGATAAGGAACTGCCGGTGATCCGCGATGACAAGATGGTCTCGGGCTATATCCGGATGGAACAGAAAAAGGGCCTGATCGGGATCTATGAGAAAGAGAACTCGAACTCAGTTTGGCATGATGAATGCCCATGGGAGTATGAGAACTGGCTTTTTGAGGCCGACTATGACCGCGTTATGCCCTGGTTGGAAAACTCGCTGGTGCGGATGCCGATCTTTGCCGAACTGGGTATTGCCCGCGAGGTGCACGGTGCAATCAGCCACCCGCCCGATGGCAACCCGATGGTTGGTCCGGCGCCGGGCGTCAAGAACTACTGGTGCTGCTGCGGCACGCAGATCGGCATCGGCTGGGGTCCGGGTCTGACTCGCGAACTGGCGAAATGGATGGTTCACGGCGCTGCCGATATCAACATGCGCGACTATGACCCGCGCCGCTTTGGCAGCTACGCCAAGAAAGACTGGCAGGTCGTCAAGGCGCATGAAGACTATAAGCTGCGTCACGAGATCCCCTTTCCGCATTTCAACCGTCTTGAGGGGCGTCCGATCAAACCGTCTCCGCTATATGAGATCCTCAAGGAAAAAGGTGCGGTTTATGAGGAGGTCTTCGGCCACGAACGCCCCCGCTGGTTTGCCCGAAATGGCGTGGAACAGCGCGACCACTACTCGTTCCGCCGCAACGAGGTCTTCGACATGGTTGCGGTGGAATGTCAGGCCGTGCGTGAGCGCGTGGGGATCATGGACGTGACCGCCTTCACCAAGGTTGAGGTCTCGGGGCCGGATGCCTATGCGCTGCTGGATCGCCTGACCGCGAACAAGATGCCTCAGAAAGACGGTTCGATCACGCTGACTCATTTCTTGAACCGCAGAGGGCGGATCGAGCTTGAGACCACGATCGTGCGCATGGCCGAAGATCGCTACTATCTGGTCTGCGCCGCGTTTTTCGAACAACGCCTTGTGGATCACCTGAACCAGAACCTCGCGGGAGAGACCGTCTCCGTTAAAACGCTCTCCGAAGATTGGTCGGCTTTGTCCCTGAACGGGCCAAAATCCCGCGAGGTGCTGGCCCAATGCACCGATGCTGACCTGTCCAATGCCGGTTTCCGGTGGTTGTCGGCGCGGGAAATCACCATCGCCGGGCACAAGGTCTGGGCCTTCCGCATGTCATATGCGGGTGAATTGGGCTGGGAATTCCACATGCCGGATGAAGCTTGCGTTGACGTCTACAACGCGCTTTGGGCCGCAGGAGAGGCATTCGGGATCGAGAACTACGGCTCGTTCGCGATGAACAGCTTGCGGATGGAGAAAGCCTTCCCTGGCGCCGGTGAGCTGACCAATGAGGTCACTTTGCCCGAGGCGAATGTGGGCCGATTCTTCAAACTGGACAAAGAGTATCTGGGGGTTGAAGCCACGCGGGCCAGCGCCGCACAGGCCCAAGCCGGTCAAATGCCTTGGATCTGCGCCTATCTTGAAATCGAGCCGGACGGCATCGAAGACGGTCATGGGGGTGAGGCGATCCGGATCGACGGCAAGGTCGTTGGCGCGACGGCTTCGGTTGCCTATGGTCATAGCGTCGGCAAGATCCTCGCCTTTGCTTTCGTCAAGCCGCATGTGAATGTCCCTGGCACTGAGGTTGAGGTCGTGATTGCCGGCAGCCCGCGCAATGGGCGTATCCTTGGCGAAGCGGCCTATGATCCGAAGTCCGAGCGTCCCAGAACGGATGTTCCAGCCGCCGTTCCCGCATAAACACGAAGGGGGTAGGGCGCGCGTTTCTGCCCCCCTCAACACGCTCTGCGCCAAAAGGAAGCCTCAGTTGAAGATCACCCGCATTGCCGTTTGGGAAGTCCCTCTGACCAGCCATGAAACCTATTACATGGCGGATGGGAAAACCTGCGATACAACGACGTCAGTGGTTCTGCGGCTTGATACGGATACAGGTTTGCAGGGCTGGGGGGAAGTCTGCCCGATCCCTCATTATCTGCCGGCCTATGCCAAGGGTGTCGTTCCGGCCGTGACCGAGTTGGCCCCGGTCTTGATCGGGGCCGATCCTGTTGGACCCGAGGCTTTGATGGAGAAACTGAACGCATACCTTCCGGGCCACGACTATGCGAAATCGGCCATTGATACGGCGCTTTGGGATCTGACTGCGCAGGCCGCCGATCTGCCTTTGCACAAGCTTTTGGGTGGGCGCCAGGTTAAAGATATGCCGCTCTATCATTCGATCACATGCGTCGCCCCGGATGAAATGGCCCGGATGGCGCGCGACGCGCATGACAAAGGTATGCGCCAGTTTCAAGTCAAGCTGGGTGCGGATGCAGACTGGCAAACGGATGTCGAGCGATTGGCCAAAGTGCGTGAGGCAGTTGGCCCCGGCCCGCTGGTCTATGGGGATTGGAACTGCGGCAGCGATGCGTTGACAGCGATCCGCGTGGGACGTGCGGCGTCCCATCTGGATGTGATGCTGGAACAACCCTGCGCGACGCTGGAAGAATGCGCCCATGTTCAGCGCGCAACCGGTCTGCCGATGAAGATCGACGAGAACGCCTTAGATATTGCCACTGTCATTCAGGCGCATCAGTTGGGTTGTATGCAGGCCGTTGCGTTGAAACTATCCAAGATGAGCGGCCTGTCCGCTATGCGCCAGATCCGCGACCTGTGCCTGACCCTGGGCACACAGATGTGTGTCGAGGACACCTGGGGTAGCGATATCACTACGGCCGCGCTGTTACATCTGGCCGCCTCGACCCCTGCGCGCGGGATCATGAATACCTGTGACCTCAGCCACTATGTCGGCCCCCGCCTCGCACCGGATGGGCCAGTGCGCGAAAGGGGCCGTATTGCCCCAACCGAAGGTGTTGGGCTTGGGGTGACCCCCGATACCGAAGTCTTGGGTCAGCCCGTTGCGATCCTTGACTAAGCTGTCTACGCCAGTTGTCCGGTTTCTATCTGCAAGGAGCTTGAGATTGCAATGTCCTGAGCCGCCAGCCCTGTCAGATCCGCGACGGTGATCTGATCAGCCGATTGCCGACCGGGATGCGCTCCAGACAGAATGTTCCCGAGTATGACAACATCGGCCTCGGTGAGTTGGCCGGTCTTGGCAAGGGTCTGGAACTCACCATGATCCAGACATTGCTGAGGCGCGTCGCAGACCAGTAGATCGGCGCGGGTGATCAGATCTGCCTCAAGCTCCTGTTTGCCGGGGCAATCGGCTCCGATGGCCGAGATATGCGTGCCCGGTTGTACCCAGTCACTTGCGATCAGAAAGCTCTGAGCGGGTGTTGTCGTGATGATAGCCTGCGCCGTCTTGGAGGCCGAGGGCAGGTCATCGGCGCGTTCAGCCTTTATCCCCATTGAGATCAGGTCTTCGGCTGTCGCCTTGGCCTGATCCAGGGACCGCCCCCAGATTTGGAAAGACAGACGGCGATCCGGGATCAACTGTTGCAGACACTTCGCCTGATGGCGGGCCTGCAAGCCGGTGCCGACGATCAGCACATTCTCAAACCCCTCAACCGCAAGCGCCTGCGTCGCCAATGCCCCGCCGATACCGGTGCGGATATCGGTCAGCCAGCCCTCGTCCTGCAAAAAGGCCACCGGCGCACCGGTTTTGGCCGAAAAGACAAGGTTCATGCCGTTCGAGCTGGGCAAGCCTTTGGAGGGATTGTCGTAAAACCCGGTCGCGATCTTGATGACAAAGATATCGTCATCTTCGATATGGCCGGATTTGACGTGACAATCCCCTGCGGCCTCGGGGAAGCCCAGATAGGTGACGGGCGGGGTCTGAACCCGTCCCTGCGCCACGGCGGTATAGGCCGCGCGGATCGCATCGACGGCCTTGGGGAAGTCGAAACGATCCTGAATCTGCGCCTTGTCCAGCTGGATCATCCATGTCCCTCTCAGGTGGCGCTGTGACGGACCAGAAAGCCCGAGAATTTCTCAAGACCCGCTACCAGATCCGCCGTGGGATTGGTGTAACCCAGACGCAGCCAGCCCTCCATGTCCATGGCGCTGCCGGGGGTCAGCATCACGCCGTCCTCTTTCAGCAAGGTCACGCACAGTTCACGAGAGGACATGGGCAGATCGTATTTAAGCAGCGCGGTGGTGCCTGATTTCGGCTTGACCCATGAGATCAGAGGCTCCTGCGCGATCCAGTCTTCGACGATCTGCAGGTTCTCACGGGTGATTCGCTGGGCGCGATCCAGAATTTTGTCGCGATTTTCCAGCGCCATGGCGGCCAGCAGCTCATCGACCTGACCGACCGAGATGGTGTTGTAATCACGGTGGATCATCACGTCATGCAGCATATCCTTGGGCCCCGCGATCCAGCCAACGCGCAGTCCGGCCAGAGAATAGGCTTTGGACATCCCCGCTGTGCTGATCCCCTTTTCGTAGAGATCAGCGACCGCCGCCGTGAAGCCATCCTCTGTCTGATCGGTACCGCGATAGACCTCATCACACAGTAGCCATGCACCGACGCTGCGCGCGATCTCGACGATTTGTTCCAGAATCTCGCGATCCATCAGCGCGCCCGTTGGATTGTTGGGGTTGTTGATCGCGATCAGGCGCGTGTCGGGGCGGACCATGGCGCGCAATTCATCCAGATCGGGCAGGAACGCGTTTTCGGGCTTCAGGTGCAGTAACTCGATCTCGGCCCCAATGCTTTCGGGGATCGAGTAGTGCTGCTGATAGGTCGGGATCACCGAAATCACGTGATCCCCGCGCGCCACGAGGGCCTGATGCACCAGCGAGTTCGCCCCGATAGTGCCATGCGTGGTCAGGATGTTTTCGCGTGTCTGGTTTTCGTATAGGCTGCAAATCGCGTCGCGCAACCGGTCCGAGCCTTCGATCGCGCCATAGGTCATCTTCATCGCTGACAGGTCGTTCAGGATGCTGTTGTGCTGCCCGGCCATCTCGAACAGTTCACCCAGAGTTATGGATTCCACGCAGGTTTCCGCGAGGTTGAGGTCGCATTTCGTCTCGAACTCATTCATCCACATTTCGACGCCGAAAGGTCTGATATCCATGGGTCTCTCCTAGCTTTTTTGTTACGCCGAAGCCGCGTCATAGACGGCGCGGGCCATGAAGATGTCCTCCAGCCCCAACCCGATTGAGCGGAAGAAGACGGGTTTGTCGCCTGACGGTGTCTCGCAGGCCTCAACCTGCAATTCGGCCAGATCACCACGAATGCTGTCGGGGTGCCAACCGGCCTCGGCCGCCAGTTTCATTTCTCCGGCCGAACCGGGCGTAGTGGCGCGATAGTCGCAATAGACCTCGGCTATGGTCAGGAACGCCGGGTCGACCTCATGCGCGTTGGCGACATTTGTGCTGATCGAGGTGACCAATGTTCCCGCGGCCACTGACGCGGTGTCGAACACGGGCGTACCGGAAGAGGTGCAGAGCATGACGACATCCGCGTCCTGACCGGCGGCCTCGGCGCTGTCAGCCAGCTGGACGCGGCTATCTGTCGCCTGCCACTGGGCTGCCAGCTCGGCATTTTGCGCAAGGTTGGGGGAATAGACGCGAATGACGCCCCAGTCGCGCAGGGCCAGCACATGTTTCAGATGCGCTTGCGCCACCTTGCCGGAGCCGATGATCGACAAAACTTTTGCCTCAGGACGGGCGAGGTGGTCGACGGCCAAAGCGGTCGTGGCAGCGGTGCGTTCGGTTGTCAGCTCACCGGAATCGCACAGCATCAAGGGCTGACCGGTTTCCATCGACATGAGAACTGTCCACGCCGTGATCACGGGCTTGCCGGGGCGCACCAGATAGGGCGAGAGCTTGGCGCCAAACAGATCGCCCCCCGTGCTGGCGCCCAGATAGGTGATGAAATCGCCCTTGTCTTCGGGGAACAGGGTCAGGGTTTGCGGGGGTTGCACGGCTTGCCCGCGCCCAAGCTCGGTAAACAGCGCGCGCATCGCGGCCAGCGCGTCAACTGAGGGCAAAAGCGCGGCAACGTCTGAGGCGTTCAGCACGATTGCGGATTTGGAGGTGTCGGTCATGACGGAGTCCTTGGTCTTTCGGTGCGGGGCAATCCCCGATGTGTCTTAGCGGGAGGGACGCGGGCAGGAAATGCCCTTTCATCCACGTGGGGATCAGACCCCTGCGTCCTTGATCACCGACAGAAACGTCGGCAGGCCGATGTTGCGGCCACTCATGACGACGATGGCGCGATCGGGGGCCATCTCGCGGACCTCAGGGCTGAGCGCTGCGATCACCGAGGTGATTGAGCCGCCCTCGACAATCATACCTTCGCTATTGGCAAACCGGGCTATTTCAGGCACCAGCGCGTCCTCGGGGATCAGAACGGCGCGATCCATGAAATCGCGAATGATCGGAAAGGTATAGCGATTGCGCAGGCCGATTGCCCCCGTGATGCTGCTGGCGAGGCTTGGGAATTCCTCGACATGGACCGGTTTGCCCGCCTCAAGACTGCGCACCATGCCCGGTTCGACCTCCATCGACGACCCGACAACGGAGATCTTGGGTGAGATCGACTTGGTGGCCAGCGCAATGCCAGACAAAAGACCGCCACCGGACAAAGGCGCGATGATCATGTCCGCATCGGGCAAATCGGTCAGCGCCTCTAGCGCGATCGTGCCTTGCCCTGCGATGACGTTCAGATCGTCAAAGGGATCGGCCCAGGTATAGCTGTGCTGCTCCATCAGCCGATCCGCGTGATCCTGCGCCTCGTCCTGGGTGTCGCCATGCACGATCACCTCAGCCCCAAGGTCGCGCATTGCCTGACGTTTGTTTTCCGGACAGAGCGAGCAGACGACCACACGCGCCGTGATCCCCAGACGTTTGGACAGATAGGCGACGGCCCTGCCGTGATTGCCGCTGGAGACGGCAATGATCCCGCGCGCGCGTTCCTCGGCGGTCAGTTGCAGAATACGGTTTGAGGCCCCCCTCAGTTTGAAGCTGCCCGTGGTTTGCAGGTTCTCCAGCTTCAGCCAGATTTCAAAACCCGCGCGCTCCGACAGGGCCTCGGAAAACACCAGGGGTGTCTTGCGCACGATGGGCGCAATCCGTTGTGCGGTGCACATGATTTCTTGCAGCGAGACATAGCTGTCGGGGGTCGTCATGTCAGGGGTCCTGCCGTTGCGTTCGATGCCATCGGGACACCATGTCAGAAATCGGATGCGAGAAAATCTATTTTTTCTGAAGTGAACTTTTTGCGGTGCAAAAGTGAGGGCGCTCAGGTTTGAGTTTCAGCCAGCGCGGCCAGAAACAGATCGACGCGTTTGTCCCCGTGGCCCTTGCGGGAGACCAGCTGAATATCGGTGTCATAGGCAAAGACCTGCGGTAGAACTGATTTCAGCTCACCTCGCTCGATCCATGGCTCGCAGGCGTGGCGGGGCAGGTAGCCGAGGTAAAGGCCGCTAAGGACCATCGCTAGCATCCCCTCCATTGTGGCCGCAGTTGCCGTGCTGGTGAAAGGCCCGGGTGCCTGATGCCGGTCGCGATCATCAAAGCTGCGTTTGGAAAATCGCGCTTTGGTCACTGCCTCTTCGATTTCGTCGGGATCCTGGAGATCATAGATCGGATTCGACCACCCGCAGCACAACAGCTGCTGTTCGACATAGACTGTTTCGCCGCGAAGCGAGGGGGACAATTCCTGAAACGGCCCGACGGCGATGTTGAGTTCATTGTTCAGCAAGGCGCGCTCCATTTGAGGGGCGCTCATTATGGTGATGTTCAGCGAAATCTCCGGCGCTCGCGCGGCAAACCTCTGGATCACCTTGTAGATCGGACACGAGAGATTGGTCAGAATCGCATCGTCCATCGCGATGTTGAATGGACCCTGCATGTCGCTCGTATAGGCCTGAACCGACCTGTTGAAGGACCCGATCGCAACGCTGAGCGAGCGGAGTTCCTGATACACGAGAAGCCCCCCTTCGGTCAGCTGAAACCCACCGCGTCCGCGGTCACACAGGCGAAAGCCCAGCCGCGTTTCCAGGTTCGAGATTGCGGCGCTGACGGCAGACAAGCTCATGTTCAGCCCATATTGCGCGGGGGATAGCCCTCCGGCCTCGACGACATGGGCAAACACCTGCAAAAGCTTCATGTCCGCATCTTGCAAACGCAGTTGAACAGCGGACGTTCCGCCCTGATTAGCCGTACGCAAGTCTTGGGTCTTGTTTTTCAATTGTTCCGCCAGTCGCTGATCCGGTTTCACCACTATCTTTAAGTTAGGACGAACAAGAGGTGCAACTCTCAGAGCGTGTAGAAGCCGGAATAGCTGAAACGCCAAAACCCTAAGGTCCGCAAGGCAATCTTTCGCTTTAAGTACATGGCGCAGAGGCCAGCATCAAAACCTGTGACCCAACACCTAGGGTCAGGATGCAAATCCAAAAAATGACCGTTGCTGCGAGGGCGATTGCAAAAAGAAAGACTTTGGCGGCGATCACAACGTGTCGCCACGCACATCTAATCCCTGAACCTACCAAACAGGATCTCGCATCACTTCCAGGCAGCGCATAGCGGGGCGATGTCCCGAAAGGGGATCACCATGGTTTTTTCCTCGCAATATTCGGCAGCTGGGCCGACCATCATTTGAGTAAAGTGCTTTTCTCGCTCTTACGCTTCCATCGACTGCAGAGCGTCTTGCGCCGCACGTAGACCTCGAGCGCGTCTCGCCATTATGTCCCACAACGATTGATGAAGAAAAGCTCGCTCAGCACTCGTCCATCATCGACCCGTGGCCTGCCGAGCGACTTCGTGAAGAAAGGGGAAAGTTTGGCCATCTGCTCGTCGCTCAGTCAGAACAGATCGGTCGTGCCATCGCTCCGTTTCCAAGACGTGCATGATGCAACGCATCGAAAATCAATGCATCCTGACTCTATGGCCTGACTTGCGTTCCTTTAATTCGGATAACGCTCCCTAAACCGCCCGCACATACGCCAACCAGTATTGCAATCACGAGCTCAAGAGTTTCGATTTGAGCAAATTTAAAGCCGGCAAAGACCAGTGTTTCGAACACGCCGACAAGCCCGCCCAGCGCCGCGCCCAACCAAATTTGTCTGGTCATCATTCCCAGCGCAAGCCCAAGAATGCCGGGCAGGCTGAGGATGTTTCCACCGATTGTTCCAAGTATATCTAACATTTCTGCCCCCTTCTTAATCGGTGTTGGTGTTGAGGAAGGACCGGATATCATTGCCCGAAACCGCCGCCTGTTTGTGCAGCGGTTTGCCATCAACCGCTTCGGCTATGTCCTGATAGGTCTCAAGATATCCCGGTGGCAGGCTGTGAGCGATGCCCTGGTGGCAGTCGATACAGGTCATCCCTGTGTCAATCGCACGCTGATGCTCGCTGGCGGCGCGTGTCTCCTGCAAGGTAAAGTCCATATAGTCGAAGTTGTGACAGTTCCGGCATTCGCGGCTGTCGGATTCCTTCATCTTCTTCCAAACCGCCGAGGCCATTGCGAGACGGTGATCCTCGTATTTCTCGGGGGTGCTGATGGTACCTGCTAGTTCGTGATAGACATCTTTCACGGCCATGATCTTGGCTTTGATCTTGTGGTTCCACTCATCCGGCACGTGACAATCTGAACAGATCGCGCGCACGCCCGAGTGGTTGTTGTAGTGGATCGTCTCGCGGTATTCTCCCAGATTGGTTTCCATCGTATGGCAGGACACGCAGAATTCTTCGGTATTTGTCAGTTCAAGCGTCCAGTGAAAACCACCCCAGAACAGGATACCCCCCAGAAAGCCGGCCAAGATCAAAAACCCCGAACTGAACAAAACAGCCGGTGTCCAGAACGCGTTCCACAAGCGACCGATCCAGCCGCGTTTTTCAGGAGAGTCTGCCATCTTGGTGCTCCTTTCAATCATACGTTGGATTAGTTGCTGTGGGATGGTTCAAACAAGTTATCGACCAAGGTAGGCGCATTTACCTGCGGCACGTGGCACTGATTGCAGAAATACCGGGTCCCTGCGATGTGATCCAACTCATTGCCGTCGCGATCGAGATAGTGGGTCATCGACAAGGTGGGCGCGTTGCGTTCGCCCGCAACTGTCCAATCATGGCAGGACAGGCACTGGTTGGTCCGCGTGTCGATCTGGTATTGTTCGATAGAATGTGGGATCAGCGGCGGCTGCTGCCGGTAGTTCCGAACTATGCGACCTTCCATCGTTTTGTGGACTTGATCCAGCGGGACCGTTTCATCCACTTCGCCGCCTCGTAGAGTCTCGACCTGGGTAGATTGCGCAAGGGCGAACCCGCTGAGGAGTACGACTGGGATCAGGGCGGCGACGCCTGTCAGGATTGGCTTGTTCATCTGTGCACTCCCTTAGATAGGTCTGGCTGTACGCGCATCGGGCGCGGGAACGGGATCGAAAGGCGCGACGACGTGGTCGTCGAACCGGTTAGTAAACTTGAAGACATCCACGGCACATGCATCGATGCAGCGGCCGCAATTCGAGCAATCGGGCGACAGGATCAGCGGCGTCGCGTCCCGTTTGCCTTTCAGCGCTGGCGAGATGACCTGGTTCTCCGGGCAGACGGCGTAGCAATCCATGCAGTCATTGCAGGCCGTCCGGTTGGCGGCGCTGACACGCAGCAGGCTTTTACTGCCGATCAGGCCATAGAAGGCGCCGACGGGGCAGATATGGCCACACCAACCGTGACGGGCGACGACCAGATCAAAGATGAAGATCGCTGTGATCAGTGCCCAGACAAAGCCCGCGCCGAAAATCAGTCCGCGATGCAGCATGGTGATCGGATTGACCAACTCCCACGCGATGGCGCCAGTCAGGCCCGAGACGATCAGGACCGTCGCCAGTATCCACAGACGGGTGCTGCGTTTGGGTTGCCAGCCTTTGGGCAGGTCCAGCTTGCGGTGCAACCAGTTGGCGGCATCAGTCACCGGGTTGATCGGACAGACCCACGAACAATAGACGCGCCCGCCAATCAGCGCATAGGCGACCAGAACGATGATCCCGCCGATCAGGGCGGTCAGTTCCGGCCAGTGCCCAGCCACATAGCTTTGCAGCAGCACAAACGGATCTGTCAGGGGCAGAATGCCAAGGGTCAGCGACCCCGCCAACGTTCCCTGCACGATCCAGAGACCGAACCATGGCCCCAGCAGAAACAACGCCAAAAAGAACAGTTGGCTTGTCCGACGCAGCAGCAGGAACTTGTGCGCACCGACCCAGCCTTTGGCCTCAATAGCCTCCTGACCAATCGGAACATGAGTGTGAGCGCTCATTGGCCTGCCCCCGGTAGGTTATAGGAGGGCGCAAAGCCGCCCGGCGCGGCCAGATTGTCTGTGCCAGGCCCCGGCAGGCGGTCGGGTAGGTCGATCAATCCGTCCACAAGCGGACCGCCGTGGCTTTCTTTTTCTTCCCAGCCCTTGCGATAGTGGTCCGCGCTGCTACCGCGCGCCAATCGGGCGGGCAGTACTTTGATCGCAGCTTCGGGTAGAACACAGCTTTTCTCGCACATACCGCAGCCGGTGCAGCGGTCGGCATGGACGGTGGGGATGAACATCGCATGGTGGCCTGAACGCGCGTTGTGCGCGGTTTCCAGGGTGATTGCGTCGTCAATAACGGGGCAGACGCGGTAACAGACATCGCAGCGCAGACCGAGGAAGTTCAGGCAGTTTTCCTGATCGACCAGAACTGCAACGCCCATGTTGGCATCATCGATATTGTCCAAACCCGGGTCCAGCGCGCCGGTGGGACAAGCGGCAACACAGGGGATGTCATCGCACATCTCGCACGGCACATCGCGGGCGGTGAAATAGGGCGTGCCGGTCGCAACGGCATCGACCCCAAGTTCCGCCAGTTTCAGGGTATCGTAAGGACAGTCCCGCACGCAAAGCCCGCAGCGGATACAAGCCGACAGGAAATCTTTCTCAGACAATGCGCCGGGCGGGCGCAAGGCTTCCGCCGGAAGCGCGCGGGCATCGCGCGCCAACCAGGCCAGCAATGACCCGGCGACTACGCAGCCACCTGCCGCGCGCGCCGAATCCTGCAGGAAGCGACGCCGTTGCGGCGAGATAGGAGTACCGGTCAGGGACATGGGGACAACCTTTGCGATCCTTCCCGGTTACGCACGCTCGACCTTGCAGGCGCATTTCTTGAAGTCGGTCTCTTTCGACAGCGGGCAGGTCGCGTCCAGCGTCAACTTGTTGGTCAGCTGATGCTCATCGAACCAGGGCATGAAGACCAGACCGCGCGGCACCTTGTTGCGCCCACGAGTCTCGACCCGGCTGGTGACCTCGCCGCGGCGGGTGGACAGAACGATCTCTTGTCCACGGCGAAGACCCCGATCTTCGGCGTCCTGTGGGTGCATGTAGACAACCGCGTTTGGATAGGCGCGGTGCAGCTCCGGCACCCGGCGGGTCATCGAACCCGAGTGCCAGTGCTCCAGCACGCGGCCCGTGGACAGCCACAGATCAAATTCTTCATCGGGCTCTTCGGCGGCGGGTTCGTAGGGCGCAAAGATGATGCTAGCCTTGCCATCGGGCTTGCCATAAAACTTCACGCCCGCGCCTTCGGGCACGTAGGGGTCATAGCCTTCGCGGAAGCGATAGAGCGTTTCCTTGCCGTCCACGACCGGCCAGCGCATACCGCGCGCCTCGTGGTACATTTCGAACGGTGCCAGATCGTGCGCATGGCCACGCCCGAAATCGGCATACTCCTCGAACAGGCCTTTCTGGACATAGTAACCGAAGTGTTCCGCATCGTCGTTGTGGAACCCTTCAGCGGTCTCGGACAGCGGGAACTGGTCGATCTTGCCGTTGGCATAGAGCACGTCATACATCGTCTTGCCGCGATGCTCGGGCATGGTGGCTAGCAGCTCTTCGCCCCAAACCTCTTCGACGGAGAAGCGTTTCGAGAATTCCATAAGCTGCCAGAGGTCCGATTTCGCCTCACCCGGCGCTTGCACCTGTTGCCGCCAGAACTGGGTGCGGCGCTCGGCGTTGCCATAAGCGCCTTCCTTTTCGACCCACATGGCGGTGGGCAGGATCAGGTCGGCAGACACGGCTGTGACCGTAGGATAGGGGTCGGACACGGTGATAAAGTTTTCCGGGTTGCGATAGCCGGGAAAGCCTTCTTCGTTGATATTGGGCGCGGCCTGCATGTTGTTGTTGCACTGCACCCAATAGGCGTTCAGGTCACCATCTTTCAGCTTGCGGTGCTGCAGAACAGCGTGGAATCCGGGTTTGTCCGGGATGGTGCCAGCAGGAATGTTCCACGCGGTCTCACAAATCTCACGGTGCTTATCGTTCGTAACCACCATGTCGGCGGGCAGACGGTGGGCAAAGGTGCCAACCTCCCGTGCGGTGCCACAGGCCGACGGCTGACCGGTCAGCGAGAACGGCGAGTTGCCCGGTTCGGAAATCTTCCCGACCAGCAGGTGCACGTTATACATCAGCGAGTTCACCCAAGACCCGCGTGTGTGCTGGTTGAAGCCCATGGTCCACAGGCTCATGACCTTGCGGTTTGGGTCGGCATATTGCTGGGCCAGACGCTCAAGCTGTTCGGCGGGCACACCCGACAGCTCGGATGTGTATTCCAGCGTGTATTTCGAAACCGCCTCGGCATATTCCTCAAAGCTGATCGGTTCCATCTTGCCGCCATTTGGGTTCTCGGCCGCTTCCTGCAGCGGATGGTTGTCGCGCAGGCCATACCCGATATCGGTGACGGTTTTGGTGATGTTGACGTGGTTCTGGACGAAGTCCTCGTTCACCGCGCCATTCTGAATGATGTAATTGGCGATATAGTTCAGGATCGCCAGATCGGTCTGAGGCGCGAACACCATCCCATTGTCGGCCAGCTCGAAAGAGCGATGTTCGAAAGTGGAGAGAACATGCACCTCGGAACCCGGTTTGGTCAGGCGCGTATCGGTAAGGCGCGACCACAGGATCGGGTGCATCTCCGCCATGTTCGAGCCCCACAGCACGAAGGTGTCCGCGTGCTCAAAGTCGTCATAACAACCCATCGGCTCGTCAATGCCGAAGGTCCGCATAAAGCCTACAACGGCCGATGCCATGCAATGCCGCGCGTTGGGGTCGATGTTGTTCGAGCGGAACCCGGCCTTCATCATCTTGGCAGCCGCATAGCCTTCCCAGACGGTCCACTGGCCAGAGCCGAATATGCCAACGCTGGTTGGACCCTTCTTGGCAAGTGCCTCTTTCCACTTGGCGGCCATGACGTCGAAGGCTTCGTCCCAGCTGACCGGCTCGAATTCACCGTTCTTGTCGTATTCGCCATTGGTCTTGCGCAGCAAAGGCGTTGTCAGTCGGTCCTTGCCGTACATGATCTTGGACAGAAAATAGCCTTTGATGCAGTTCAGGCCCCGGTTCACAGGCGCGTCCGGGTCACCCTGGGTGGCCACCACACGACCTTCCTTGGTGCCGACCAGAACCGAGCAACCTGTGCCGCAGAACCGGCACGCCGCCTTGTCCCAACGAATGTCAGACGTGCCGACTTGCGCCTGCGCTGCGCCTGTGGCCAGCGGAAGACCAGCCGCCGAAGCGGTCGCGGCGGCAGCAGTTGATTTCAGGAAGGTCCGGCGGGATTCAGAGATGGTCATAGCATGGGTCTCCGGTTTCAGGTCTGGCAGGAAGCGTTAAGATGCGGACGGGTCTCCGCGAGGTCTTCGAAATGGTGATAGGTCAGGGTCAGAGAGATCACGCCTGGGATCTGGTGCAGATCCATGATCGTCTCGGAGGCCAACTTTTCGGGCGTGTCCTCGACCACGACGACAACACGGCCATCTTCGGCAGTGGCATGGATTTCGACGCCGTCAAACCCTAGCATCGCCTCCTGGGCGGTTTGCGCGACGTCGGGGGCGACATGGACAAGGCATCCGCAGATGTTCATTGCAAGCTCTCCTGGGGGAGTGTTTCGTGGCGCTCAAATCGGATTGTATTGGCCGGGCACGCGCTGGCGCAGGCGCCGCAACCGGTACAAGCTTCTTGGTCAACGGCGGGCTCTGACCGTCCCCCAAGTAGCAGTTTGAACCCGATAGCGTTGCTGTCGCAGACGTCCTGACACACACGGCAGCTCACGCCATTCATCGAAAGACATCCTGCTGTGACATGGGCCCGCCACGGCCAATCACTCAGGTTTTCGGGTTTCAGTGCACCGGTTGTACAGGCCTCGGCGCAGGCGCCGCAGAACGTGCAGGGCGAGGCATCAAGGCTGACAACTGGCCAGCCTTGATGATTAAAGGTGATGATGTGTTTTTGGCAGGCCAAGACGCAATCGTCACATTGGACGCACAATTCGAAAAAGTGGTCCTGATCCGCGCCGGGCGGAATGATTGCTGTCCGGTCTTCGCGCAGCGGAGCACCACGCAGAAAGGCACGGCGGCTGGCTAGCTTATTCATAGGCTTGCGGTCCGCTGTTGATCTCGAGACTTACCAAACTCTTTATCGAACTGTCGCAGGCCAAAAATTGACCTATGTCATGTTCAATTTGATTAATTCTTGATCGTTTTTAAACTTTGCACATTTCACGCATAAGAAGAAGAGAATTTGTTTCTACCCCCGTATTTCGCCGGTGCATCTCAATCCAGGCCAATCATCGAGTCTCTTCGATAGACGCCTCTGTTCAGATTGTTTGAAAGTCCGCAACGGCGCATTGAGCCCAGTGTGTATTTTCAAATCCCCGCCTTGGTTTTCTTTTCACAATTCAAAGTTCATACCGGCCTCTGCGGTCAAAATATTGGCCCCCTCGGTTTCTGGGTAAAGCAGGGGGAATTGAAAAATTGAGTTGGCTGAGCGATAGGAAAAATATGCAGAAAACACCTGCCACTCACAGCTATGATGCGTTTCTGCAGCTGGGGAATTCACAAGATTTCTAGCAAAATTTGTTCATAGGAAAGAAGCCAGGCAAAAAAAACCCGCTGCTTGCAAACTACCGAACACTCGTAACAGCCGCCGATTTGTCTTTTGTCAGTTTTTAGGCGTTGGAGCAGGCGCGATCATGACAGCACCAAGCGCTGCATCTGGCGCAAGATTCGTGTAGGGATCTACGAGGAAACGCTTGAAGTGCGGGCGGTGTAGGTTGCGACGAGCAATGCGGCCCCCTCTCGGTAGCATCCTGCGGATGCGCCTGCGGGTCAATGGATGCCCCCATGTTGCCGAAGTTAATTGATCAAATCCCGACCGATCAGACCATCGGATCCGTGACTACCAAAACCATGCGCCACCCTGCCGCATGACCGGCTGTCGCACTTCCCTTAACGCCAAATCGGTCACACCTATCTGATTTTCAAGCAAGACTTCTACAGGTGAACAATGGACGCGCTTCTGCTGTCCCGCATTCAATTTGGGGCAAACATATCTTTCCACATCCTCTTCCCGACGATCACGATCGCATTGGGATGGGTGCTGCTGTTTTTCAAACTGCGCTTCAACGCAACCAAAGACACCAAATGGATGGATGCCTACCGCTTTTGGGTGAAGGTCTTCGCCCTGTCCTTTGCGATGGGTGTGGTCTCGGGCATCACCATGTCCTTCCAGTTTGGCACTAACTGGCCCGGTTTCATGGAGACCGTGGGCAATATCGCCGGGCCGTTGTTGGCCTATGAGATCCTGACGGCTTTCTTCCTCGAGGCAGTGTTCTTGGGCATCATGCTGTTCGGCTTTTCACGCGTGCCAAACTGGCTTCACACAACCGCGACTTTCCTAGTGGCGTTCGGAACGACTATGTCGGCCTTCTGGATTTTGGTCCTGAACAGCTGGATGCACACACCTGCCGGGTTCGAGATGCGGGACGGTGTAGCTTTCGCAACCGATTGGTGGGCAATCATATTCAACCCATCTATGCCTTACCGACTGACCCACATGCTGCTGGCCAGCGGCCTGACGGTAGCATTCCTGGTGCTTGGCTTCTCGTCCTTCCGCTGGCTGCTCGGAGATCGCGGGCAAGACGTGCGGGCAACTTTCAAGACCGGCGCGTGGCTGGGCGCATTGTTGATCCCGGCCCAAGTCTTCATGGGAGACATGCACGGGCTGAACACGCTTGAATATCAGCCGCAGAAGGTCGCCGCGATGGAGGGCAATTGGGAGACCAAATCAAACGTACCGCTGCTGCTGTTTGCCATCCCCGACGAAGCCGCGCGTGAAAACCACTATGAGGTCAGCATTTCCAACCTCGCTTCGATCATTCTGACGCATAAGGCAGATGGCGTGGTACCCGGCCTGAATGATTTTGTTGCCGCGGACGGCACCGTGCTGCACCCACCTGTTGCGCCTGTCTACTGGTCGTTCCGCATCATGGTCGGGACCGGTCTGGTCATGCTGCTGCTCAGCTGGGCGACACTGCTGTTCATGCGGCGCGGGCGCGGGCCTGCGGGAGTACCAAAACTCATGCAAATTGCATTGGTCCCGATGGCCTTTTCCGGCTGGGTCGCAACGCTGGCCGGGTGGTACACAACCGAGATTGGCCGTCAGCCGTGGCTGGTTCATGGTGTGCTGACAACTGAACAAGCCGTGGCTGATGTCCCCGCGCCGATGGTGGGAACGACACTGGCGGCCTACCTGCTGATCTACGCCCTGCTTCTGACGGCCTATATCGGTGTGCTGTTCTATTTGGCGCGGAAGGCGGCGCAGGGCGACCAACCCTCCCGCCCAGATCCGAAATACCCCAAAGCGGTTCCAGCGGAGTAAAGAACCATGACCTATTTTGGTGATCCGACACAGTGGCTGCCCCTGACTTTCGCAGCGCTTATGGGGCTCTCGATCCTTGTCTACGTTGTTCTGGACGGTTTTGATTTAGGCGTTGGGATCCTGTTCCCCTTTGCCGATGAGGCCGAAAAGGACCGAATGGTTGCCTCGATCGGGCCGTTCTGGGACGCAAACGAGACATGGTTGGTGCTGGCCATCGGCATCCTTCTGGTGGCCTTCCCGACCGCACATGGTGTTATCCTGACTTCGCTTTATTTGCCGGTGGCGATCATGCTGATGGGCCTGATACTGCGCGGTGTCGCGTTCGAGTTCCGGGTCAAAGCCCCGGCGCACCACAAACGCAGCTGGAACATGGCGTTCTTTGCGGGCTCGACGATGACCGCGTTGGCGCAGGGCTTCATGCTGGGCAAATACATCATGGGGCTGGACAGCACGTTCGGCACCTGGATCTTCGCCGCCATCACCGCCGTGTTTCTGGCCGTCGGCTATTCCTTCATCGGGGCCTGCTGGGTCATTCTCAAAACCGACGGGGTTCTGCAGAAAAAGGCCGTCGATTGGGCCAAAGGCGGTATCTGGGGGCTGATCATCGGCATCGGCGCGGTGTCACTGGCGACCCCTTGGGTCAGCCCGCGCATCTTTGACAAATGGTTCACCTTCCCCGAGTTCTTCCTGCTGCTGCCTCTTCCACTCATGTCGGGCATTCTGATCGCTTTGCTATGGTATGCCTTGCGTCACTTGCCCACCCGCAACGACAGTTGGGCCTGGTTCCCCTTCGCGGCGTCTATCGTTCTGTTCACACTGGCATTTTTCGGGATGGCGTACAGCTTCTATCCATATGTGGTGCCCGAGCAACTGACGATTTACGAAGCCGCAAGCGCTCCAGAAAGCCTGTTAATCATTCTGATAGGGACGGTCTTTGTTCTGCCGGTGATCGCCGGATACACGGTGATGGCTTACACGATCTTTCGGGGCAAGGCGACTGAGTTGCGATACGACTGAGCCGCGACAATCTTTGAATGACCCGTGGACCTGGAAAACGGGTTTTTTCGCAAAGTCTGGAGCGGCCGAAATCATCCATTTCTTAGACCCGAACCTCAAGAAACTCGAGCAACTGGTTGTGTTATGATCCAAAACTCTTGGAAATACGACAACAGGCCAATCTCAAAACCATTTAAAAACAAATATTAAGCCGAAATCTGTCGTGGCTGTTCAGACTTCGAGCTCCAGCTGCAACTCATCTCGCAACCCGCGGAAAATATATTCTTGGCACTCTCAGCCGTTCGGCGCGGGGTTATCGTTGGGCGGTACTTTGGCACATCTGATTTCTAAGGGTACGATTTATGGTTCCGACCGTCTCTTCAGTGTCTCTCGGATCTAGGTGTTCGAACACCCCGGTGCGAAGCTGCAAATCTTCCATCGCGCGTTCAACCACGGGCCGTGGAACCTCGTTCAGGCACGGACGCGCACCGGTCTTGATGTTTGGCAACTCTCGTAGGATCGTGCGGCACATGATCCCGGGCACAAACGGACCGTGACCCTCTTCGGCGATCAGCCGCCACTTGCGAATTACGCCTCGTCCGTTGCATTTGCCAGAAACACTCACCTCCATGCCGCCACGGTCGCTCCCGAAGGGATAAAGCGCTTGCGAAAGCATGTAGAGTGCAAAATACGCCCATTCTAGCAATTCGAGCCTCGCGTGTTGCCTCAACTGCGCCAGCAGACGGAGAGCCCCGTTCATCACCGGCAGTTCAAGGCCAGCGCGGAAGGCTACAGTCTTTGCGCCGGTCAGGGTCGGAAGAAGCGCGATATCGGGAACGTTGACGCTGTATCCAGCGCGGATCATACCCGGCTCCAGTTCATACAGTTTGCGATCCGTCCATCCGATGGTCGTCCGCCAAGCACCGTCACGCCATTGTTGATATGGGCGCCCGACGCCGCTCACGATGCTTTTGATAACGGACATGCCACGCGGTGCCCGGTTGCCGGGGAGGATGGCGATGTCGATCGTGTCGACGTCTTCCAGACCTTTGATCAGGTCTGCGACGATACACGAGGACAGGCCGGGCACGCTGGACGCGCCTGACAACACGAAAACACCGGCCTCCTTGGCATCAGTGTTCAAGGCTGCGATGCCTTGTGTGAATGTCGCACTATCTGACAGGTCAAGATAGTGGCAGCGATTGGTGATGCAGAGCTTTGGGATTGTGTAGGGGTCGCCGCGATAGTGCTGGAACGGTCCTGCGGCATCAATAACCACGTCCGGTTTCTGATCAAACAGCGCCTCGGGTGCTGTGCTGATATTCAGTTTTAATGTCTGCGCATTCAGGTCGTGAGCCAGAGCGCGCCCCCTTTCGGGATGCCGTCCTACCAGCCAGAGCTGATGTCCGTCTCGCGCCAGCAAGCGGGCAGTTAGAGATCCGAAAACGCCATACCCCCCTATGATCACGACCTTCATGACCTGATGCTCCGGATTATTTCCGCATCGCGGAAGGTGGCGTCCTGCCAGATCAACGCGCCAAACAACGGATGCGTCAGTTCCAAGGTGAATCGGAAATATCCACCACCAAGCTCTTCGTGGCCGACCACCAGACGCCCTGGGCATACCCATCGCGGAAAAGACAGCCGTCTTTGTCCCAGTTTCAGAAAATACCGGTCACTAACGAAGTAGAGGCCGGCCCGCGTGCTCTTGAGTCTAAGCGAGATGCCGATCCCAAAGCCGATATATTCTTCCAACCCGGTTGGTCCGGCAAAGCGTTTGGAACTGCCAACCATCTGCGGAAACCCGTTGGCCCGGCCATATTGCCGAATCCAAAATTGACCGTCCGTTGCCGCATCTTCCGTGACTGTCACCACGGCGGAGCGACCGACTGAGGTGCTATCGAAAGGCAGCGGTGCACCGATAGCTCGCAGGACAATGGCCAAAGCGCGTCCAATGAAGTTCATCTGCATGTGGATCACGCGTCCCTGATAGGCAAGGCTGGCATCACCCAGCAACCGTTTGTTGAATCTGCGTCGGATTGCTTTGGGCAAACGGGCCCATGCCGTAGCCCCCAGTAGGTTTTTGAACCGGTCGTCCTGGTCGCAGGCGGTATTGAATTGGGGTTGAATTGGTTCTGTTCCAAGCGCGGTCGAGGTTTCCTTCATTTCGAGCATTCTGTTGTTTCCGTCATAAGAGAAATTGAGGGTTAAATTTTTTACCGGCTCTTTTTGCCTCCGGTAAGGCTGAGCAGGGAAACAACCTTGGTTCCCATTTTCATCAACATCATCAGCTTCGGACGGGGCACTGTCAGCATGTCGCGGAACCATGTGTCGGCCGTTGTTAGGAACTCTTGCATATCCTGCATCCGCTGCAGCGTGATTGGGTCCAACCCGCTTTCGGTTTCAGCTTGGGCAACGCATGCGCGCAGAGCCTGTGTTGCGGGATCAATCTCGCGCTCTTTGCGCCCCTGAGCGATACGGATTCCCATCTCCCAAACATCTACCTCGGCCTCGTAATGCTCGCGCCGATCCCCCGGTACAGGAACGCGACGGATGAGCCGCCAGCTCACCAATTCCTTTAGAGAGTTGGACACATTGGATCGGGCAATACCCAGAGATTCGGCAATCTGTTCCGCGTTAAGGGGTCGGGAGCTGAGGTATAAAAGCGCGTGTATCTGTGCCACGGAACGATTGACACCCCACTGGTTCCCCATGTCGCCCCAATACAGGATGAACTGGCTTGCAGCATTTGATTTCGTCATGTCGATAATTTCTGTCATAACAGAAATATCAGGTATAAAGCACTGAAAATCAAGAGCACGATTGGAACTTCAAACAACAAAGCTATGTGGAGTGGGAGCTGAAGCGTCAAATATGAGATAAAATACTGGCTGAAAACGGTTTTTCGTGAGCGCTTTGATTTGGGCCGTCCGCTTGATTTCAACGATAACTTTACATACGCCCAGATCGGTGCATTGCCCTTTTCGGCTTTACGTCAAGTCGCGCGCAAAAAGAAAGCGTAGTAAGAGGATAAGTTGGGGGGTCGAAAAGAGGGGTTTTTAGAATAAGCTGAGAACAGAAACACTGCCACCTGTTCTCCGATTGGAGAACTTACGCGTATTCAAAATTTTTGAGTGCGGATAGTGCTTGCAAACTTCGGCGTGCCCGCAGCATTGGTTTTCACTTGAAGTGTCAGATTCGGGCCGTGAGCAACGGCTTGGTGACACGCATCTGGTGAAAGCTTAACCCTTGGCGACGTGGCTATGGTCATCGACTACGTCAGCAGAATACAGTGCGTCAATGGAATGAACTGAGGAACTTGCCGATGAAAATGCTCACCATAGTTGCATTGATTTCCGCGCTTGCCACAAACGCTTTTGCCCATTCGAAAGTGGACACCACCACACCCGAAGACGGCGCGACAGTTACTGAGGTGCCCTCTGAGATCAGCTTTAATTTCACGGATGATATTCGCCTGACAAAGGTTAACATGATCCATCAGGATGCGCATACAGTCACGCTCGACTTGGGAGACCAGACAAGTTTTAGCCGCGCGTTCGCGCTCCCGCTTCAAGGCATGGGTGAAGGTATCTATCGAATTGAATGGCGGGGCTTGGGTGTGGACGGACACGCAATGCAGGGTGAATTCACATTTACAGTGGACTGAGTATGCCCGATATCTGGGGAATAGGCGCAATACTGTCCAAGCTGATACTCTATGTCGGTATTGGCGGTTCGACTGGGCTTTTGATTATTCAGATTGCTTTCACCGACCTTGTGTCGCGTCTCAGCGATAGTATGCGTCTGCAGGTTGTGCTGTTGGCGGCGCTTGCGCTTGTTGCCTCTGTCCTCGGGTTCATGCTGCGTGGTGCTGCCCTGACGGGTGGGGCCGATGGGATGACCGATCCTGAAATGCTCGATCTGTTGTGGCAGACCTCGGTCGGCGACGCTCTAGTTCTTCGGATCACTGGGGCCATACTAATCATTGCCGGAGTGTTTATTCCCCTTGTTGGGCAATGGATCGCCCTCGCGGGTGGATTGCTCGCTTTGTGGTCCTTTGCTCAGGTTGGGCATATTCCTGAATTGGAACCAACAGGTGTTCGCTTGCTCTTGCTCTTGCACCTTTTAGGGGTCGCGTTTTGGATCGGCATCCTCGGACCGTTGCGCACCCTTTCGCTACGGCAAGAATATCTGAGCGACGCAGCCAAGTTGGGCCATCGATTTGGCCAGGCGGCTTCGATTGTTGTCCCTGCTATGATTTTGGCAGGGCTAATAATGGCTTGGATGTTGTTGGGCGATGTGAGGGCGCTGACGACTACCGGGTACGGGCAAACCCTTCTGATCAAAATCGCACTTGTAGGCGCGGTCCTGACGTCGGCGGCCGCAAACAAACTCCGCTTCGTTCCAGCCATGCAAGCAGGGGACGATAAGGCGGCGCGTCATCTGGCGCGCTCGATTGAAATCGAAACTACGGTCATACTGATGGTGCTTGTCGCCACCGCGACGCTCACCAGCGTTCTGACCCTACCGAATTGAGGCAACCCATGAAAAGGCGAGACTTCCTGTTCACAACATGCGCGGCGGCACTGGCACCGCGCATCGCTCTTGCATCAGCGCCCTTTGAACTGGTCGCACAGCCGGTCAATGCGCAAATTCTGCCCGAAGGTGATCCGGCAACTCCGATGCTTGGCTTTAATGGCAGTACGCCCGGTCCGGTGCTTCGCGCCCGTCAGGGCGATACATTTGATATTCGGTTCCTGAACCAGATTGGTGAAGGCTCGGCGGTGCATTGGCATGGGCTGCGCATCGACAATGCGATGGATGGCGTGCCGGGGATGACCCAACCCATAGTCGAGAAGGGTGCTGAGTTCGAATACAGCTTCCGAGCACCCGATGCGGGGACGTTCTGGTATCACTCCCACAACCGATCCTGGGAACAGGTTGCCAGAGGTCTCTACGGGCCGCTGATCGTTGAGGAGCTAAGCCCGCCCGATGTGGATCACGATCTGATTGTGATGATTGACGACTGGCGCATCACCGAAGACGGAGCGCTTGTCGACGGCTTTGAGAACAGGCACGACCAGGCGCATCAAGGGCGGTTGGGTAACTATGCCCGCGCGCTTTTCGAACCAAATATTCCGGTCCGGCGCGGTGATCGCGTGCGCTTGCGGTTGATCAATGTCGCAACAGACCGGATATTCCCGATTGAGCTTGAAGGCATCGACGGCAAAATCGTTGCGTTCGACGGCATGCCACTGCCGGACCCGCAAGAGGTTTCGAACCTCATTCTCTCACCGGCTCAACGCTTAGATATCATTGCTGACGTGACATCAGCAGATCACATCGCCTTTGTTTTCCCAACGCGCGACGATCCTTACCTGTTGGGTGAAATTCCGGTTGAAGGGGTAAACACCACGCGGCAACCGTCCGCGATTCCAACACTGCCACCAAACGAGCGGAAGCAGCCGGATCTGGACAATGCGGTGGACCTGTCGCTCACCATGCAAGGTGGGGCTATGAGCCGTCCCTTAAGCACGCAAACTGACATTTGGGCATTCAACGGACAATCTGGCTTATCAGATACGCCGCTCCACAAGTTTGAACGTGGCCAAACGGCGCGCATCCGTCTGGTAAACGACACCCGTTTCCCGCATGGCATCCATCTGCACGGGCATCATTTCTTTGAAGTTGAGGCGGACAGCAGCTTAGGCGCTTTCCGGGATACGGCGCTAGTCAATCCTGGTGAGACCCGCGAAATCGTTTGCGTGTTCGACAATCCCGGTAAATGGCTGTTGCACTGTCACATGCTGGGGCATCAGGCGGCTGGCATGAAAACATGGGTGGAAGTCGTATGAAACGCGTGCTGGTACTGGCTCTATGTGGCGTTGCGAGCGAGGCAATTGCCAGCCACGAAATGGAAGACCGAGATTTGACTAATGGGCGTGTTCTTTACGGAGACCACTGCGCGTCCTGCCATGGCATCAACCTGGAAGGACAACCAAATTGGCAGACTCCTGATGACAATGGTGTTCTGCCTGCACCACCGCATGATGAGACAGGGCACACTTGGCACCATGATAACCAGCTTCTCTTCGAGTACACCCGACTTGGTGGCGAAGCGGCGTTAGCCGTGCGCGGGGTCACTGGCTTTGCAAGCGGCATGCCGGCATTTAGTGATGAACTCACCAACAATGAGATTTGGGATATTCTGGCTTATATCAGGTCGACTTGGCCCGATCGCGTTCAGGAAATGCAAGCGAGTCGCAATCCGCCGCACAATTGAGGAAGACGGTCTTCTCTGCACTGTGGTAGTAGGGTCGTCCAAGTCCAAGACTGGTCCGTCTGCTGCCAAGACGCCACAGGGTTATGGCTTTATTTTTATAGGTTTCCGTCACTCAAAATTCGGTTCCAACGGATTGTCTTGGTTTCTGGCCAGAGCTTGCGCTTTTTCGGCTCAAGACTTTGAAGACGGCTTGTTTGTCCAGAAATCAAGCAACGTTTTCGCTATCTCGGTCTGGTGGTGGGCGTAGACCACCACGTCGAGCTTTTCCTGACCCAATTGGTTGCGTAGGGAGATTAGCTCGCCGCTTTCAATTTCCTTGTGCACCATGCTGAACGGCAGCCAACCAACACCGAGACCGTTCAGGATCATTTCCTTTGCTCCGCTTGAAAAGGCCGTCTGGCAAACGGGGTTTTTGCTAAAGTCGGCGGTTCCGAACGGAAGTTTGCTTTTGTTCAATGCTTCGCCAAAATAGCTGTTTTCGGGATAGACGATGGCAGGCGTATCCAAAGGCACGTCACCGTTTCCGCGCACTGCATAGCGCAATCCGCCACCGATGACCGGAATGAGGTAGTCGTGACCCCAAGTGCCGCGACGAATGCCTGCTCCGAACGGCATTGGGGTGACGGTTTGCGCCTCGTAGCATAGCAGCATGTTGGTATCGCCGCGCAGGAACAGAGTGACACAATCGTTCAGATTGGCAGTCCTGAGACGAAAACGGAGCCCCTTGAACGTAGTACGTGCACGCAATGCCATATCAGGGAAGGTGGAGACCACCGACGCATGTGTTGCGGCGATCGTCACAATCGAAACGGTCGGACCATGTTGCGCAATTTTTGTGCGCAGGTCATTTAATCTAGCGATCAAAGAGCGGATTTCGGCTTCGTTCGAGGCCAGTGCCAGACTGATCTCGACCCGGTTCGATTTGCGATCGAGAACTTCAATCCCCAGCCACTCCTCAAAACTGCGAATACGCCTTGAGAACGCGGGTTGTGTGATGTTTCTGCGGGCCGCGGCCCGCGTCATGTTCCGCTCTTCCAGAAGGGTCAGAACATCGTCAAACCACAGCATATTCATCCGCACCTCCATAGCACCCAAAGAAAATGTATGGGCAGCCTGCGAAATATGCACTGTTTTTATTCTTTTTCTTTTGAAACTGTTTGGCTGTAGGCAAAAGCAGGGAGAGTGTGGTGGCTGAGACAATTCAGATGACCGGCGGTGACGCGATGGTCGCGCCGGAGATGGTTTTGAGCTTGTGCAAGGAGCTATCGCTGACGCTGGCGAAATTTCCCCGGGTATCGCTTGGTCATCTTCCTACGCCTTTGGAGCCGATGGATCGCCTGAGTGAGGTTTTGGGTGGTCCACGTTTATGGGTCAAAAGGGATGATTGTACCGGCCTCTCGTCGGGTGGGAACAAGACTCGTAAGCTGGAATTTCTGATGGCTGACGCTGTCCAGAAAGGTGCAGATACCATCATCACGCAGGGGGCGACGCAATCTAATCACGCGCGTCAAACAGCAGCGGCGGCCGCAAAACTTGGCCTTGCGTGCCATATCTTGCTTGAGGATCGCACGGGTTCCAATGACCCGAACTATATTCTGAATGGAAATGTCCTGTTGGATCGATTGCATGGCGCCAGTGTCTCCAAGCGTCCTGGTGGTGCGGACATGAATGCCGAGATGGAAGCCTGCGCCGCGCGGATGCAGGCAGAAGGCAAAAACCCCTACATCATTCCGGGCGGTGGATCCAACCCGATCGGGGCATTGGGCTACGTGAACTGCGCGCGCGAGTTATGCGAACAGGCGGCCAATGCAGGTTTGAAAATTGATGCGCTGGTCCATGCGACCGGCAGCTCGGGCACACAAGCCGGATTGGTCGCCGGTCTTGCGACCCTAGAAAGTGACATTCACCTTTTGGGCATCGGCGTGCGGGCCCCACAAGACAAACAGGAAGGCATGGTACATGATCTGGCCGTGCGTACTGTCGAGTATATGGAGACGGACACGCCCATTGCGCGAGAAAATGTGCGCGCAAACTGCGACTACGTCGGTGCAGGATATGGTCTTCCGACCAAGGGGATGATTGACGCGCTCAAGCTGTTGGCCCGCACCGAAGGACTTTTGTTCGACCCGGTCTATTCAGGTAAAGGTTTGGATGGGCTCATTGACCAAACCCGCAAAGGCTATTTCGACGGCATGGACAATGTCGTCTTTCTGCACACCGGCGGAAGCGCAGCCCTGTTTGGCTATCCCGAAACTTTTGAACTTCCTGGCTACGTGGCCTGAAAATCTACAACAAACCAACAAGGAGATATCAAATGAAATTAAAAAAATACTTGATCAGCGCAGCTTTGGTTTCAGCTCTCGGCGCGCCACTCGCCGCTGAAGAGGTTAAGATCGGTGTTCCTACTTGGACCGGAGCGCAGGCTATTGCCCATGTCTTGGGTGAGATCGTGACCACCCGCATTGGCGGCACAGTGGAGTACGTGCCCGGTAACAACGCCACGATTTTTCAAGCGATGGATCAGGGTAAGGGTGATATCGATGTGCACCCTGATGTATGGCTGCCAAATCAGGAGGCCTTCACAAAGCAATATGTTGATGGTGCTGGCACCGTAACGTTGTCATCGAACCCCTATCAGGGCAATCAGGGTTTCTGCGTCTCCAAAGACTTTGCCGCAGAAATGAATATCACCGACATCGCGGATCTTGGACGCCCCGATGTGGCGGCTGCGATGGACAGCGATGGCAATGGCAAGGGTGAGATGTGGATCGGCGCACCCGGCTGGGCTTCGGCCAATGTGAACGAGGTGAAAGTCCGCGATTATGGCCTGTTGGACTTTATTGATCCAATCCGTGCCGAGGAAGCTGTGAAGACAGCGCGCATCAAGGACAGTATCGCCAAAAAGGAAGGATATGCCTTTTACTGCTATGAGCCGCATGCCGTCTGGTACATGTTTGACGTGGTGATGCTGACCGAACCGACTTATGACCCTGAAAAATACGTGATGGTGCAGCCCTCCGACGACCCTGACTGGTACAACAAGTCGATGGTAGCCAGTAAGGACGCTCTGAAGGAAGTTCAGATCGCCTGGTCCAACTCGCTTGGGGATCGGTCGCCGGCGATTGCGGAATTCTTCGCAAACTTCTCCCTGACCGCCGATGACGTGAGCTCGCTGGCCTTCGAGATCAGTGCCAATGGACGCGATGCAGAGGAAGTTGCGGCCGAATGGGTTAACGCCAATTCCGAGCGCGTAGATGCGATGCTGGGTCTCTGAGCCAGACCAAAAAACAACGGGCAGCACCTAGCGGTGCTGCCCCACTTAAAGGCACGCACGGGTGGGCGGATGAGCGACGAGACTGTAATCGAAATTTCCAACATCTGGAAAATCTTCGGGGCAAAACCTGAGGCCGCTCTGGAAGCCATTCGTGCGCGGGGGCTGACCAAGGCTGAAGTCCTTGCTGAATTCAACGCGGTGGTGGGCGTGGCCGATGTCAGCCTCAACGTCAATCGCGGTGAGATCTTCTGTATCATGGGCCTATCAGGGAGCGGCAAATCCACACTCGTGCGCCATTTCAATCGCCTGCTCGAACCGACGGCGGGCAAGATCGAGATCGAGGGCACGGACGTCATGGCGCTCGGCACAAAGGAGCTTCAGGCTTTCCGCAACCGGAAAATCGGGATGGTGTTCCAGAATTTTGCTCTGATGCCCCACCGTTCGGTCCTCGACAACGTGGCAATGCCGCTGGAAATCCGCCAGGTCGCCAAAAACGAGCGTATGCGGCAGGCGGCCGCCATTCTCGACATTGTCGAACTGGGGGCGTGGGGGTCGAAATTCGCTCACGAACTCTCTGGTGGTATGCAGCAGCGTGTGGGGCTTGCCCGTGCGCTCGCGGCCAATCCTGATGTTCTATTGATGGATGAGCCATTCTCCGCACTTGATCCCCTGATCCGGCGGCAGTTGCAGGATGAGTTCATCCGGCTGTCCAAAATCCTTAAGAAGACCACGATCTTCATCACCCACGACCTTGATGAGGCCGTTCGCATTGGAGACCGGATTGCGATCATGCGTGACGGCAAGATGGTGCAGATCGGCTCGGCTGAGGACATTGTCATGCATCCCGCTGATGACTACGTCGCTGATTTCGTGGCTGGGATATCGCGGCTGAAGGTGGTGCATGCTCATGCGGCGATGCAGCCCTTGGACAGCTATCTCGCTACGCACGGCCCACTGCCTGCTGACATTGATCGGGTGGACCACAATGAGACACTTTCAGCATTGATTACACGAGCTATCGACGACGAACGGCCGGTTCTGGTGTCCGAAGGCGGCCAAGACAGAGGTGTTATCACTCGCGCAGATCTGTTGCGCACCGTGATTGAAGGGACGGAAATGTCATGAGCGAAGATCTTGGTGTGAACCCCCTTGAAGACACAGAAAGCGAAGCCGCGCAGGCCTATGCCGAGGAACGCCGCGAGAATATCCGCACCTTTGTGCGCACCAGCCCCGATTACTACATCCGCAATTTCGACAAGATCGGGGCGTCCGCGCGCTTTACGGCAACTTTCAACGCAATGGCCGGGCTCTTCGGTCCGATCTGGTTCGGCGCACGTGGACTTTGGTCATGGGCATTGGCCTTTCTTGTCGTCGAAGCAATCGGATTTGTGCAGATCGCGCGGGGCTTATTCGGAGATTTGGGAGCAGACGCGCTGGCCCGTGTGACCTCGATCGAAGGTACGCTCGATTTGCGCTACCAGCAGCTTGCGGCCGCCCAAGAGAGCGGCTCGGATCGAGCCGCGGCCATTCAACGCCAGATCGAAGGGCTGGAGGCCAATATTGAAGGCTTCCGCGCCGAGGCAGAATTGCTCGCCGCGCAAGGCCCGTCGATTGCCCTTACCGGTGTTGCCATCTTGCTTGTGGCCAAGCTCATACAGGCTGTGGCCGCCAATTGGGCACTGGAGGCCCGGTTTTCCGACTGGCTCTCAGATCGCACCATTCGCTCTGGCATGCCGGTCAGCCAGATAGTCTTTAGCGCGGGTTTCATGATCCTGTTAGTCGCGACCGCAATGATCCACTACAGCTTCCCGGGCCGTTTTTCATTTCTTAGCGAATTCCCGACAGATAACTCAATTCGCCTGGCTAGTATTGACAGTGTAGAGGCATTTATCGCCTGGTGCGTCGCCAACAGTGTGGCGTTCTTTGACGGGCTCACCGCAGCTATTCGCTGGTTGCTGGATGCCATGGAGGTTGCGTTGGTTCAGACCCCCTGGATCGTGGTGGCCGCGCTGATCGTTCTGTTGACCTGGCTTACCGCTGGCTTGCGCATGGCTATATGGTCTGGTGCCTTTCTGGCCTATATGGGCCTTCTCGGCTTCTGGGAAAAAGCTATGACGACGTTGGCGCTTCTCGGCACTGCGGCGTTGCTTTCCATCGTGATTGGCATTCCTTTGGGCATGTTCTCTGCGCGTCGACCGCGCTTCTACGCGGTCATCCAACCGATCATGGATTTCATGCAGACCATGCCTGCTTTTGTCTTCATGGTGCCTGTGATTGCCTTTTTCGGGGTTGGTAAGCCAGCGGCAGTCATTGTCACTATGATCTTCGGTGGGACACCCGTGGTACGCCTTACCGTTTTGGGCCTGCGTGGTGTGCCTGAAAGCGTGCGTGAAGCCGCGATCAGTTTTGGCGCCAACAAGTGGTACCTTCTCACCAAGGTCGATCTTCCGCTCGCCAGCCCCTCCATTCGCGCAGGCATCAACCAGACAATCATGCTGTCGCTGGCCATGGTCGTCGTGGCCTCACTTATTGGTGCGAAAGGGCTGGGCGAAGATGTTCTCGAGGCGCTGCAATACGCCAATGTGGGCCAGGGTATCCTCGCAGGCTTTGCCATTCTCTTCTGCGCGATGATCCTTGACCGGATCGTTCAAGGTCAGCGAAAGTGACCCCCCTTGTCCTTGTTCATGGTTTCATGGGGGGCAGCGCACAATGGGATGGGTGTCGCGATACTTTGCAGCAGCATGCTGATGTGATTGGCGTCGACCTGCCCGGGTTCGGAGCAAATGCCCATCTGCCGCCAATCGACAGCATTGGCGGATATGCGGATTGGGTCGTCCGGCACCTCCGCGGCCTTGGAGTGGAGGAGTATCATCTGCTGGGTCACTCCATGGGCGGCATGATCGCTCAGGAAATTGCTTTGCGAGATAGTGAAAGGATTGACCGCCTTGTCCTTTATGCAACTGGCGCCATCGGTGTTTTGCCGGGGCGGTTCGAAACCATTGAACAAAGTAAAAAGCGCGCTGTAGAAGACGGCCCGGCAGCCACCGCGCGTCGGATCGCAGCAACTTGGTTTTTGGATCGCGAAGCTGCACCCGGATATGAACACTGCGCCGCGATTGCCGCTCAAGCCAAGCTGCCGGCCCTGGAGGCCGGCCTAGATGCGATGAAAATCTGGTCAGGGCAACAGAACCTGTCCCAAATCCAACAGGAAACTCTCGTCCTTTGGGGAGATCATGACCGAACATATCCATGGAGCCAAACTAATATGCTCTGGGAGGCGATCCCCAATACTTCGCTTGCTGTCGTACCGGCCTGCGCCCACGCGCTCCATGCAGAGCAATCTGACCTGTTTCAACGCCTTATATCCAACTTTTTGGATCGCTGAAGTATGCAGTCGACTTTGACTTTTGCATGGTCGCAGCCAGCTTTGTCCGCGATCCGGAAGTTCTTTGCCGGCTCGAGTTAGCGGTCGCAGCGAATGTCTGGTTTGGTCAGTCACGCCGCAGCGAATGCCGGAATCGATGAACCGTTGGAATAGGCCGCCAGTTCAAAATTGCTACTTGAGCTGGCAACGCTTCAGAATAGAGGATGTAACTTTGGTCGGCGGAAAGGTAAGTTCATTGGTCAAAAGGCAAAGTATCTCTTTATTTGACAAGAAACTTTTTTGGCCGGAGTGAGAGGATTCGAACCTCCGACCCCTTCCTCCTGAAGGCGAGTTCTCGGGATGAAGTAAACAAAATAAGGGCTTTGAATGCCAGCCATTGCACTTCGGTGGCAGATAGCGTTGCGATAACGTTGCGGTTTCATTGCGAGCAAACCCGGCCTCTGTCGTATGTTGGTAAGCTCTTGTTTTTCAGTAAGTCATCCAGCACCTTATGCTCAGTGCTAGTTTGTTCTCTGTTATATTGCCCAGATCCAGCCCACTTATGCACGGTGAAGAGCTCTGCCATCGGTCAGGCCATTCACTTTCTCCAGAATAGCGTCTGCGTCAATGCAGTGATGGCGATAGAGGTCGCCGATTGTTCCCGTCTGACCAAAATGCTCGACACACATTGGGACAACGCTGAAATGGCGGCCACAGGTATCAGCCTCACAGCAATTCCGGCTCCAGGTCGAGCCGTCGCTTGGATGGCAGACCTTGAAAGTGAAGGCGGATGATCTCGGGACTGGTTTTAAAGTATTTGAAGGTCTGGTCATGGGCAAAAGCTACGCGACCGCCCTGTCCTGCTCAAACAAAGCTCTTCTGACAAGACACCCCAAAATCTGCGGATTTAGGTGCTGACAACTAATTAAAGCCATAGAGATTGAAAGCTTGCACTGGACATTGCCTTTGTGAACAGGAAAGCATTTCAATAATGACTGTTTGAGAAAGCGGTCCTTGATGTAGCAACTTCAAATAAGGCCGGGCAAATGCAACCGGCGATAGTTAAAAATAACATGGGGGGAACTTATGAAGTATAAATCGATTGCCATTGCCGCATCCATCGGGTTGCTGGCCACAGGTGCATTCGCTGAGACGAAGGTCGGTATGATAACTACTCTGTCCGGTGGTGGAGCCGGCTTGGGAATCGATGTGCGCGACGGTTTCATGCTGGGTATCAACCAATCCGGGCGGGATGATATCGAGGTCGTCGTCGAAGATGATCAACGAAAACCCGACGTCGCCGTGCAGCTTGCTGACAAGATGATCCAGTCCGAGAAGGTGGATATCCTGACGGGCATTATCTGGTCGAACCTCGCAATGGCTGTTGTTCCAGCGGCAACGGCCCAAGGTAAGTTCTATTTGTCGCCGAACGCCGGACCGTCGGCGCTAGCCGGTCAAGGTTGTCATGAAAACTACTTCAACGTCGCCTGGCAGAACGACAACCTGCACGAAGCAGCTGGCGCCTATGCCAACACGGCAGGGCATAGCAACAGCTTCATCCTGGCCCCGAATTATCCGGCGGGCAAGGACGCTTTGACTGGGTACAAGCGGTTCTTCCAAGGCGATCTTGCCGGTGAGATTTATACCGAGCTTGGCCAAACGGATTATGCGGCCGAGATTGCTCAAATTCGTGCGTCCGGCGCAGACAGTGTCTTTTTCTTCCTTCCTGGTGGAATGGGGATTTCGTTTCTCAAGCAATACGCGGACAGCGGGGTCGATCTGCCCGTGGTGGGACCGGCGTTTTCATTCGATCAGGGCATCCTTCAAGCCGTCGGGCCCGCAGCACTTGGGATTGTGAATACCAGCCAATGGAACAAGGATATCGACAATCCAACAAATGCCGCGTTCGTTGAAAGCTTTTTGGCCGAGTACGGGCGGCTTCCGTCTCTCTACGCAAGCCAGGGCTTTGACACGGCACAGTTGATCGTTTCGGCGCTCGGATCGGCTGATGTCTCGGATCAAGACGCGTTCAGAGATGCATTGCGCGCGGCCGAATTCGACAGCACGCGTGGCGACTTTGAATTTGGTCCAAACCACCATCCGATTCAGACTATCTACGCGCGCGAAGTCATTCAGGAAGGGGATGTTTTCACCAACCGGATCATTGGTGTGGCGTTGGAAAACCACTCGGACGCCTACGCGGCAGATTGTAAAATGTAACCTGAGGCCGCCCCCAACTAAATGGCGGCGGCCCGTTTTTGCTCAAACCGTGACTTTCATCCTTATCGCCGAGCAGATTCTGAACGGAATACAGTTCGGCTTCATGCTCTTTCTCATGGCAGCAGGCCTGACGCTGATCTTCGGCGTGATGGGCCTAATAAATCTTGCGCACGGATCACTCTACATGGTCGGCGCTTTTGCAGCTGCGGCGGCCGCTGCGGCGACGGGGTCTTTCTTGGCGGCCGTTGCAGCTGCCATTTCTGCGGCGGCCATGGCCGGGGTCATCGTCGAATTGGCAGTCATTCGTCGGCTCTATGCCCGTGATCACCTCGAGCAAGTGCTTGCGACTTTTGCGCTGATACTGATTTTCTCCGAGGGTACGCGATGGATCTTCGGTTCATTCCCGCTGTTTCTCGAAATTCCAAGCTATCTGTCCGGTCCCGTTTCATTGCCAGGCGGCATTCAGTATCCGCTCTATCGCCTCGCGCTCATCCTTGTAGGGCTTTTCGTGGCGGTTGGGCTGTGGCTCTTCATCTCACGGACCCGCATTGGCATTCAGATTCGTGCCGGAGAAAATGACCGCGAAATGATTGCAGCACTCGGCGTTGATATTGGTCGCTTGTACACGTTTGTCTTCGCGCTCGGAGCAGCGCTCGCCGGATTAGCGGGAGCACTTGTGGGTGCCATCCAATCGGTCCAGATTGGAATGGGTGAGCCGATCCTGATCCTCGCTTTCGTCGTCATAGTGATCGGGGGCATCGGGTCCATTCGGGGGGCGCTTATCGGCAGTTTGCTGGTTGGATTGACCGATACCCTGGGCGGCATCTTCCTGCCGGAACTGTTCAAACTGTTCGTGGCGCCAGATGTTGCAACGTCGACTGGTTCGGCATTGGCATCAATGTCGATTTACGTTCTTATGGCTGGCGTGCTGATGTGGAGACCGACCGGGCTGTTCGGGGCAAGAGCATGATCCCAGAAAAAGCACTAAACGTCATTCTCACGAGCCTGCTTCTTTGTGTGCCGCTTTGGGCTTGGGTCTCGGACGAACCCTTCACAATTACGTTGGCGACCCGCGCGGTCATCTTCGCTCTGGCTGCGGTTGGTCTCAATATCGCGCTTGGGCTTGGAGGACTCGTGAGCCTCGGACACGCGGTCTTCTTTGGGATTGGCGGCTATGCGATGGGTATTCTGGCTTTTCACGCGCAGACGTATTCGCCATTGATGGAATGGCCGTTCACGATTTCTGGCACCAAGCTAATGCCTGTGATCTGGTTGGTGGCAATACTGTTTTCAGGTGCTACCGCCTTTATTATCGGGCTTCTGTCGCTTCGAACTTCAGGCGTTTATTTCATCATGATCACTCTGGCCTTCGGGCAGATGTTTTTTTTCTTTGCAATCAGCTGGCCCGCCTATGGCGGAGAAGACGGCCTTTCCATCTACATTCGAAATTCGTTCCCGGGTATGAACACGCTTGATCCCATACAGTTCTTCGGAATCTGTTTTGCAATTCTGGGCTTAGTCCTTTGGCTAAACGTGCGGCTCGTAAAATCGCCCTTTGGGCTTGCGCTAAACGCGGCGCGGCAAAGCCCCGAGCGGGTAGAGGCGGTCGGGCTTGATCCGTTTCGGCTGAGACTCATTGCATTGGTGATTTCCGGCATGATCTGTGGGCTGGCGGGGGCGCTTTTTGCCGATCTTAATCGCTTCGTCAGTCCGACGATGTTCAGCTGGCAGATGTCAGGTGAACTGATCGTTTTCATAATCCTCGGAGGGTTGGGCCGGACGTTCGGGCCAGTTGCAGGCGCGACTCTGTTCGTCGTACTCGAGCATGCGCTTGGAGGCATTAGCGAATATTTCCTATTCTTTCTTGGTCTGCTTTTGTTGGCGGTCGTCCTTTTCGCCCGCGGCGGCCTGTACGGCGTCATCACGGGAAGGTCCGACCGATGATGCGGCCCGTGTTGCAAGTTGACGGTCTTACTCGACGCTTTGGCGCCCTGATTGCAAACGACGACGTGACATTGGACGTGAGGCCCCGCGAAGTTCACGCCGTGATCGGCCCAAACGGGGCTGGTAAATCGACGCTCATCGCTCAGATCTGCGGCGGCCTAAAGTCTGACGCAGGTTCGGTTCGCCTTCAGGGCCAGGATATCACTCACGAGACCACTAAAAACCGGGCAAGGCTCGGGCTAGGACGCACCTTCCAGATTTCCGCTCTAGCGTCAGACGACACCGTCTTGCAGAATGCCATGCTGGGCGCGCTTGGGGCCAAAGGCCGACCCTGGCAATTCTTCCTACCCGTTCTTGACGACAAAAACCTGCGCGATCACGCAGAGAATGCATTGCGTCGTGTGGACTTGATCGACTTTGCAGACAAGCGAACAGGCGAACTCAGCCATGGTCAGCGCCGCCAACTGGAAGTCGCAGTTGCGCTGACCCTTGAACCAAAGGTGTTCATACTGGACGAGCCAATGGCCGGTTTAAGCGCGGAAGGCACGAAGCTGCTCACGAAGCTGCTGAGTGACTTGCGAAATCAGGCCCCGATCCTGCTTGTGGAACACGACATGGATGTCGTCTTCAAATTGGCTGACCGAATAACGGTTCTTAATTATGGGCGTGTAATTGCCACAGGATCAGTCGAAGATATTCGCAAAAATCCAATAGTTCAGCGCGCCTATCTTGGAGAGAACTTATGAGCCGTCTTTCCATCTCCGACCTAGTAGCAAGCTATGGCAAGAGCCAAGCCCTCTTTGGCGTTGATCTGACGATCGAAGCGGGCCAAGTCGTCGCCCTTATGGGGCGCAATGGTATGGGCAAGACGACCACCGTTCGCGCTATTTGCAGAATGATCGCAAGCAAAGGCTCGATGGAGTTTGCCGGCACCGACATTCGCAGACTGTCGAGCCACCAAGTGGCAAGGTTGGGCATCGGCCTTGTCCCCGAAGGCCGCCGCGCATTTCGCGATCTAACGGTGCGTGAGAACCTCGTAGCTGTGTCCCGACCTGGCCATTGGGATATAGACAAGGTCGTTGCGCTTTTCCCGCGTCTCAGCGAACGCGCCGATCAGCTTGCGGGCTCATTGTCAGGCGGAGAGCAGCAAATGTTGGTCATCGGGCGCGCGTTAGTTACCAATCCACGCTTGCTAATATTGGATGAGGCCACGGAAGGGCTTGCGCCAAATATCAGGCGAGAAATCTGGGAGACTGTGGAGCAACTGAAACGGGAATCTGGTCTTTCAATTCTGGTAATCGACAAATCGCTTAGCGAGTTGCGAGCGGTCTGTGATCGCGCGACAATCCTTGAGCGAGGCAGATCAGTCTGGTCTGGCGCAATGGACGATCTGGATAGTGAAATAAGCCAGCGGCATCTCGGCGTTTAGTTGGTACAAATGCCCAAGCCTTGACAGCTACCAAGCGTCCACGAAATCGCTTTTGATGGTTCGCCGCAAAATCAGAATAGCTGTCAAATAGCGAACCGCATTGCTTCCGCCTGGATGGAATGGCTGCTGTTTCTGCAGGCTGTGAGTTAGGAGAGACACAAATTCTAGCAACGCAGCGAGTGGCCGCTAAGCTGGCTGCGACGCAGTATTCGGTTGCAGTGCTCAAAGTCGGCTCTGGGCCGTTAGTTCAAAATTACTATTTGAACTAGCAACGCTCCAGGCGAGTGGAGGTAATTTTTGTTGGCGAAAAGGTAAGTTAATTGGTCAAAAGGCAAAATATCTCTGTATTTGATAACCTGTTTTATTGGTCGGTGTGAGAGGATTCGAACCTCCGACCCCTGCCTCCCGAAGACCGGTGCAGAGGGCCAAGTTATTGCATTTTAGTCAAAGGAGCCCTGTTATCCAGGCGTTGTCGCCAATCAAACCAGCCAAGTTCAGGTTCGGCAGGTTCATTGAACCTCAGAGCACTGTCTACATGGTCCGCTAGTTATCGTGGTCTATGTTCAGTGCTAGTTTGTTCTCTACATTATTGCCCAGATCAAGCCCACTTATGCACGGTGAAGAGTTCTGCCATGGGTCAAGCCATTCACTTTCTCCAGGATAGCGTCTGCGTCAATGCAGTGGTGGCGATACAGATCGCCGATTGTTCCGGTCTGACCAAAATGCTCGACACCCATTGGGATAGTCTGATGTCCAAGCACTGCCCCGAGCCAGGATAGAGTTGCAGGATGACCATCGATAACGGTGACGAGCTTGCAGTGTGGCGGAAGGTCGGACATCAGGGTTTCGATGTGGGAGCGTGCCGCTTGGTTGCCGCGAGAACGCGCTCGTTGAGCGGCGGTCCATCCGGCATTCAGGCGATCTGCGGATGTCACGGCCAATACACCTATGTCGCGACGGCCTTCACCAATCATACCGGCAGCCTTGATTGCCTCCGGCGCGACTGCTCCTTGATAGGCAATTACAACTTCGCAATTGGGCCCGGGTTTTCGCAACCAATAGGCCCCATCAATGGCACCTTGGCGGAACTCGTCGTCGACACGTTTGCCAGGCTGTTCAATCGGGTTGGTCGTCAGGCGCAGGTAGACAGACCCTCCAGTTTCATCGCGCAACCATGTGCGCTCGTCGGGCTGTCCTTCGCCATCGCGCTGCAGGTAGTCGAAGGCCCATTCCATAATCACCGCGAGCTCGTCGGCGAAGGCGGGTTCAAAAGCGGCCAACCCGTCTTGGCTCATCCCGATGAGCGGTGTTCCAACGGATTGGTGTGCTCCACCTTCTGGGGCGAGTGTGACGCCCGAAGGTGTGCCAACCAGCATAAAACGCGCGTCCTGATAACAGGCGTAATTCAGTGCATCGAGACCGCGGCTGACAAACGGATCATAGACGGTGCCAATTGGGATCAGCCGCTTACCGAACAGGGAATGCGACAAACCCGCTGCTCCCAGAAGCAACATGAGGTTCATTTCGGCGATACCAAGCTCGATATGCTGCCCTTCGGGAGTGAATTCCCATTTTGCCGTCGAAGGGATCCGGTGTTCTATGAAGGCGTCGGATTGCTCGGATCGGGCGAACAGTTTGCGCCGGTTAACCCAAGGACCAAGGCTTGTTGTGCCTGTCACATCTGGGGAGGTCGTCATTATGCGTTCGGCCAATGGGCTGTCGCCTTTTGATAGATCGTCAAGAATCTTGCCAAACGCCATCTGTGTCGAGATTTCGCGGCTGGTGTCGATCCCGATTGTCGGCACATCCAACTTGTCATCAAAATAGCGGCGCGGACCTTTGGCAAAGAAAGGTGTATTCGCAAGGAAATCCTTCAGTTTTTCTGGTTCCTGCACCGTCGCAAGCGGCTCCCATTCTTCGCCCTTCGGCACACCCATATGCGATTGCCACGTGGCAAACTGACTATTGTTCATCAGCCCGCCGTGGTTGTCCTTGTGGCCTGCAATAGGGGTGCCCCATCCTTTGACTGTGTAGGCCAGGAAACATGTGGGGCGATCATGATCTATGGCGGTGAATGTTTGAGCCATTGTCTCGACGCAGTTGCCACCCAGATTTTCCATAAGGGCCGCGAGCTCTGCATCCGTGCGCCGTTCGATCAGAGCGGTCACATCCCCCTGATCCCCCAGATCGTCCATGAGACGCTTTCGCCAATTCGCACCACCCATGAAAGTTAAAGCGGAGTAATCCTGGTTGGGGCAAGCATCAATCCAGTCGCGCAGTCGGTCGCCACCGGGCTCTTCAAAGGCCGCGCGTTGAAGAACCCCATATTTGACACGAACGACATCCCAACTGAATGCATCGAAGATTTTCTCGATCCGTTCGAACAAGCCCTCCCGGACTATACCGTCCAGCGACTGTCGGTTGTAATCGATGATCCACCACGTGTTTCGGAGGTCGTTCTTCCATCCTTCCTGTAGTGCCTCGTAGACATTGCCTTCATCCAGTTCGGCATCGCCTACCAGGGCAACCATACGTCCCATTGGCGCGTCTGAACCCCAGCTTTTGGCCTTGATGTAGTCCTGAATGATCGACGCAAAAGATGTGATCGCGACACCTAAACCCACAGACCCGGTCGAGAAATCAACATCGTCAATGTCCTTGGTCCGGCTTGGATAACTTTGCACACCTCCAAATCCGCGGAAATTCTCCATCTTCTCGCGGGTCTGATTGCCCATGAGATACTGCATCGCATGAAACACCGGCGACGCATGGGGTTTGACTGCAACCCGGTCCTCAGGCCGCAAGGCCGAGAAATAAAGCGCGGTCATGATCGACACCATCGATGCAGACGAAGCCTGATGGCCACCGATCTTGATCCCATCCACCTTTGGTCGGACATGGTTGGCATGGTGGATCATCCAATGAGACAACCACAGCAGGCGCTGTTCAACGATCTTCAGTTGGGTGGGATCAATGTGCATGGTGGTCTCCGGGTTCAGGCGGCGCTGCGGGCAGGGTAAGGCAAAGCTTGCTCCAGGTCTGCAAGGATATCTTCGACATCCTCCAGCCCGACGGACAGGCGGATTAGGCCATCACTGATCCCATGCTCGGCCCGTTCTTCGGGCGTATATGTCGAATGGGTCATCGATGCTGGGTGCTGGATCAGTGTTTCCGCATCGCCCAACGATACCGCGCGCTGGATCATGTTCAGGCGGTTCATGAATTCAATTCCACCAGACAGACCGGACTTGACCTCAAACGCTATCATAGCGCCCGGTTGGGACATCTGTCGCTGCGCTACATCGTGCTGGGCGAAACTCTCAAGCCCAGGGAAATAAACCTCGCCGACGGCAGGATGTGTTTCGAGGAAGGCCGCGACGACCTTGGCGGACGCGCAGTGACGCTCCAGACGCAGGTTTAGTGTTTTCAGGCCACGCAAGATCAGCATCGCGTTGAAAGGGGCCATTACCGCGCCGGTCATGTCCTTCATCCCGACAAGGCGGATCTCCGCAATCTGTTCGGCGGTTCCTACCACCAGACCGGCAACCACATCGCCATGCCCGCCGAGATATTTTGTAGCGGAGTGTAGAACGATATCTGCGCCGTGCTCGATCGGGCGGGTCAGATACGGGCTGGCATAAGTGTTATCTACGACGACCGTTGCTCCGATCGAATGCGCAATTGCGGCGCTTGCGGCGATGTCCACCAAGCGCATGTTCGGATTGGCCGGGGTTTCGAAATAAACCACGCGAGTCTTTTCAGAAACGGCCGCTTTCAGGTTCTCGGGGTCTGTCATGTCGACATGCGTGATGGTAACCCCCCATTTCGCCAAACCGTGACGCATAAAGGCGAAGGTGCAGCCATAGAGCGTTTTGTCTACGATGACTTCGTCACCTGGCGACAGCAGGGTCCAAAGCACTGCCGTGATCGCCCCCATGCCGCTTGAGAGAGCTAGCCCGGCCTCGGCCCCTTCAAGCACGGCAATGCGTTGCTCAAGAAGGTCGCATGTAGGGTTTGAAATACGGCTGTAGATATGACCTTCACGCTCGCCGGCGAACATCTCTCCACCAGCCTCTGCGGTTTCAAAGGTAAACGTGGACGTCAAATGCAGCGGTGGTGTCAGCGCACCGTCATTTTCCAGAGGGTTATAAGCGTGGTGAATGGCACGGGTGGCAAATCCGGTTGGACGAGTCATTAGAAGCTCCTGAATCATGCTGAAGCTAGTTTGCGCCTTTACTTTGGGCTAATGGTTGCGAAATATACCAACATATGTAGCAACATTGGCATATTCTGCTAAGAAAGAGGGTGAAATGGACGCAAAGGACAGGCAGATCATTCGAGCGCTGCAGCGGGACGGGCGCATGACGAACCAGGATCTTGCCGACGAGGTGAACTTGTCTCCCTCACCGTGTTTGCGCCGGGTCAAAAACTTAGAAGCAAACGGAGTAATAAAGGGATACAGCGCTGACGTTGACGCTGCCGCGTATGGGATGGCCATTACCGTCTTCGTGCGTATCAGGTTGGAGCGGCACAACGAAACGGACGTTCAGAATTTCGAAAAGCGCGTTCGGATGATCGATGAAGTTCTTGAATGCCACGTGCTGACCGGGGCAATGGACTACCAATTGCGGGTTTTGGTATCGGATCTCGAGGCCTACGAGGAGTTTATTCGTCACCGAATTCATCCTATCGGTGGGATCGCCTCGATCGATACCAGCTTTGTCTATGGAACGGTAAAGAAGACCGCTGTTTTTCCGCCCGGATAGATGGGCCGCGTTAGAATGGATTGTCTCCGAATGCCTACTTAAACTTTTGTATGCTCCGTTACTCTAAGTGCTCTTTGGATAGCCGGTAGTTAGCGGTGAAGCGTATTGAAAGCTGTACTTTGATTGTATGTTCTGTTGTTCCTTTGGAAGTTCGTATGGCGACTTCAAGAGAGAAGCTTCATTGAACCCTTGAGGCACTTTTCTGCATCTTCTGCAATCGCCCGGCAATCAACGCCAGCAATTCAGGCGTGCCGCCCCTTCGCACCAGTGACGTAGTCGTATAACTTGCAGTTCGTTACGCCCAACTGGGCGGCTCAAAAACTGCTCGGGGGGCCCCGGAGTTGGACAAACTATCAGTCATGCAAGCTTTTCGCCGTATCGTTGAACGCGGCAGCTTTGCTCGTGCGGCGGAAGACCTTGGTGTTTCTCCTGCGCTTCTCAGCAGAGAAATCAAGCTTCTGGAGGAAAGTCTGGGAACCGTCCTTCTGACCAGAACGACCCGATCCATGTCACTGACTGACACCGGCAGCCTTTATTACCAGGATGCAATTGGAATCCTCGATGCGGTTGAAAAAACGGAACAAACCATCAGGGATGGTTCAAAAGCAGTGCGAGGGCACCTTCGGGTGAATGCATCAAGCTCTTTCGGTCAAACCGTTATTGCACCGATGCTGCCCGAGTTTTTGGAAGCCTACCCCGATTTGCGATTTACGCTTTCGATGGACGACAAGGTGATCGATATGGTCGAGGGCGGGTTCGATCTATCGATACGCATCCGCGCTGCCATGCCGGATTCGGCCCTTGTTGCGCGACGGATCGGCGTGATGCGACAACGGATTTTTGCGTCTCCTGACTATTTGGAGCGATGCGGGACGCCGACCCAGCCGGCGGATCTGAATAATCACGCGATGATCGGCTTTTTGCTTGCTGATCATTTGACGAGCTGGAAGCTCTCGGCCGCCAATGGTGTCACAACATTGGAGCTTGATCCACGTGTGAGGGTTGGCAACAGCCTCGTTTTGCGGGATCTGCTGATAGCGGGGCAAGGTATCGGAACTCTGCCCGAGTTCGTCTCTGATGCTCCTGAAGCTAGCGGGGCCTTGGTGAGAGTTCTTCCTGACCATGAACTGCCTGCGCCGGAAGTGTTCGCCGTTACAGCATCTCGCTTGGGAATGGACGCAAAGGTCAAAGCCTTTCTTGATCATCTGCGCCTGGCTCTCAGGTCGTGACATTGTTCAATACAGGTAAATAGTGATGTCAAAGAGCGCGCCTTAATTGGCGACGTAACAAATTCCATTCTCTCAGGGAAAGTCACAGCCCTGAGAGGTCTCTTATGTCACGTATTCTCGTTCTCTACTACTCAAGCTATGGCCACGTCCGCGCATTGGCCGGTGCCGAGGCTGAAGGCGCCAGAAGTGTTCCCGGCATCGAAGTTGACGTTCGGCGTGTGCCCGAAACTGTCCCTGAAGAAGTCCGCCAAAAGGCCGGCTATGTCGTCGATGATACACCTATTTCCTCGCCGACAGACCTGGAAAGCTATGATGCAATAATTCTGGGAACGCCGACCCGATTTGGCATGATGGCTGGCCAAATGAAGTCCTTCCTTGACCAGGCTGGCGGGCTTTGGGCCAGGAACGCACTGGTTGGTAAAGTCGGGGCGGTCTTTGCTTCAACAGGTTCGCAACACGGTGGGCATGAGGCCACCCTTCTGACAACGCAAGTCCCGCTTCAACACTTTGGGATGCTGATTGCCGGAATGCCCTACACATTTGCTGGCCAGACTACATCAGAAGAAATCATTGGCGGCGCACCATATGGTGCCGGAACGATCGCCGGTGCTGATGGTTCCCGCACGCCTACTGAAACTGACTTGGCCGGAGCGCGGTTCCAGGGCGCTCATGTTGCAAGGATTACAGCGTGCCTCGCTGGATCAAACCTGCAAGCGGAAGCAGCGTAACCTGCGCTGCTCTGACGTTTCACTCAAATTCTCAAACGCCTTAGCCGGGAGACATACCATGTCGCGCTTAACCGATATTCTTCTCACCTCACTCGCCCCAGCGGTATGGGGAAGCACTTATCTGGTAACTACCGAAGCGCTCCCGGCTGGCTATCCGATTACCCTGGCTGCGTTACGAGCTCTGCCGGCTGGCTTGTTGTTGCTTGCAGTGACGCGCTGCGTTCCACCACGCGAATGGCTCGGCCGAACTTTCGTCTTAGGCAGCCTCAATTTCGCTCTGTTCTGGGTGCTCCTCTTCGTTGCTGCGTATAGGTTACCTGGCGGTGTGGCCGCCACCCTAGGATCGTTGCAAGCGATGATCGTGATTTTGATGGCGTGGGGATGGCTGGGAACCCCAATCCGACTTGGTGCACTTGGCGCCGCCGCGACTGGCGCAATGGGTGTGTCTCTGCTGCTGATCGGACCAGCAGCACATCTTGATTGGATTGGTATAGCGGCGGGTTTGGGAGGAGCCGCGTCAATGGCTGCTGGCACAGTTCTCAGTCGTAAATGGCAACCTCCGGTCTCGGCGCTGAGTTTCACAGCGTGGCAATTGACAGCCGGTGGTTTGATACTGCTGCCAGTCGCACTGTTCCTTGAGCCGCCTCTACCTGCGCTCAGCGCGACAAATGTCGCCGGCCTTATTTGGCTCGGGTTGATTGGTGCTGCAGCAACCTATGCTCTTTGGTTTCGTGGGATAGCGCGCCTGGACCCCAGTGCAGTTTCGATGCTCGGCATGATGAGTCCTGTTACAGCTGTCGTGCTCGGCTGGGTATACTTGGGACAAACGCTTAGCCTCCCTCAGTCGATAGGAGCAGCCATAGTTATTGGTTCTGTTGTGGTTGGCCAAAGCGTGAGTCGAAGGGATAAATCGGGTTTGAAAAAATGGAGACCAGCATGCGCGGCATGACACTGGAGGAAGCCACGGACTATTTTGCAACCTCGCGCGAAACCCTGGAAAACGTCTATAGGTCCTACAGTCCAGATGCGCTTACGAACGCAGCGGGAGTTATAAATTAGAGGATATTAAGTGCCAATTCAGTAGTTGGTGGATGTCGGTAGTGAACGAACTGAGCACATCTATCGAACGAAACGTTGCGGATATCGTTGTGGCCATTCCTTTGAAAACAACAAAGGCGCCCTTGGGCGCCTTGTTTCATTGGTCGGAGTGAGAGGATTCGAACCTCCGACCCCTGCCTCCCGAATGCAGTGCGCGGGTATCACAGCGCCTCAATCCTGCATCCCCCACAGCGTTGTCTGAGTAAAGCAAAGCTCTTGTAATCATGGGTATTGATGTTCATTCTGCCTACACCTACCTCACGGCACCCCTATCCAGAAAAATCTGGTGTCCAACTGGTGTCCAGACCTATGACAGCGAAAAACGGACGACAAATGGCAGACCGACTGACAGTCAACTCGCGCGGCGACATCGCTGCTCTTGAACCACGACAGACACGCTATCGCGCCTGGGATGCACAAACGCCTGGCCTGTGCGTGCGGGTGCAGCCCTCGGGCAGTCGCACCTGGTTCTATGAATACCGCGACCCGAGCGGCGCAAGGCAAGCCGTGAAGATCGGCAGCGCCGACCGCATCTCCCCTGCCGATGCCCGCAAAGCCGCTCGACAGTTCGGCCTCGACCCGGCAGCAGACAAGCGCAAGGCCAAGGCGGACCGGGCAGCAAAGCAAGCCGAAAAAGACGCAGCAGCCCTGCGCACGGTCGGTGCCTATCTCCAAAACGAATACCAGCCCAACCACCTGGACGCGACGCGCTCCGGCGACGCTACAGCCGACCGCGTCCGCAAAGCCTGGGCCTCCCTACTCGACAAAGATATGGCGCAGATAACCGTGCTGGACCTGGAGCGCGTGCGTCGTGGTCGTTTGCAGGAGGGGATAAAGCCGCAAACCCTGAACCGCGACTGGAGTGCCCTGCGTGCGATGCTCCACTCTGCTCGCCGGGCCGGGCTGATAAGCGATGTGCCCGAGCTACGCAAACTCAAGGAAAACGACGCTGAGCGTATCCGCTGGCTGGGACAGCGCGACCCAGGCGAGCGCGACAGATTCCTCGCTGCACTGGAAGATACACCTGAGCCAGCCCGCACAGTTGTGGTTATCGCCTACTGGACGGGAATGCGGCGAGGGGAGGTGTTCAGCCTGGAGTGGGCCGACATCGACTTTGCACGCGGGCAGATAACCGTGCGGCCCGAAACAGCCAAAACAGGCAGCGCCAGGCACATCCCTCTGCACCCGACACTGGCAGAGCATCTGACCGGGCTGTATCGCATCTCTGATCTGGTCTGCCCGTCGCCACAGACGAGCGAGCGCATGACCACTATCAAAACCGCGTGGCGGTCGTTGACCACTCGCGCGAACCTAAATGATTTTCGCCTGCACGATGTGCGCCACGACTTTGCATCCCGCATAGTCCAGAACGGCACCGACTTATACGTGGTCAAGGATTTGCTGGGGCACAGCTCCATCACACTGACCGAGCGTTATGCCCACCTGGCACCCGAGCGGCACAAGCAGGCACTGGAGGGGCTGGGATGAAAATAGACATCTCCGACGAGTTGGCTGAGCTGCTTCGCAAGTTTGAAGCAAACGAACCACCGTTTAAGACAGACCACGACCGGCTCGTTGAACTGCGCGAACAGTTGCACCGTAGTAGGGTGGCTGGTGCGAACAAGACAAACGCAATGCAGAGCCGGGCGGCGGCTGACTTCCGAAAACCCTGGCTCGCCAGATACCGGGCATTGCGCGCAGACGGTCTGTGCCGCAAACGAGCAATCGACAAGGTAGATGACGAAATGATCGCAGCGGGGAAAATGATGTCGCGCGCCTGGCTCTACAAAACCCTGACTGATAGCTGACCCATTTTCTACGCCGCTAAGCGGCGTAGACCGATGACCTGCCTGGGTCTGCCAAAGTGCTTCCTATCGACATACGAAAGGAGGCACATATGCCTTTCACTAACCACGGACTACCCGCCCAGGATGGTGGTGGTTTCGGCCACCGCGACTGGTCAATCCGCGAGCTGTATCACGCAGCTGGCTGGAGCGAAAATTTCATCTACGGTCTTATCCGGTCAGGTGAGATTACGGCTTACAAGCGTGGTCGTGTCACCTCGATTGTCGGCCAGTCGGTTGACGACTACCGCGCCCGCAACGCCATCCAGCCCGATGCAGTGGTTCAGGAGGACGTTGTATGATGTCAGACGAAACATCCATCCAAAAACTACGGCGTAAGGCCCAGCAAGTGCGCGTCGGCTCGGTCGTTGCAGAGGTTGAGCCCGTGTTGCTCAAGACGCCCGATGCAGCCCGGTTTATCGGCCGGTCCGAGGGCTGGCTTGTTAATACCCGCTCCAAAGACGCGCAGCGTTTTGATAGAGGCGAGGCTCTCGTCGGGCCTGCCTGGGTCAAAATCGGCTCCACCATTTATTACCCTGTCCGACAGTTCAACGGCGTCAACGGGCTTGTCGACTGGCTCAAATCCAACGCTGAGCCGATGGGGCAGATGCCGATGCCAGGGCGGGCCAGCTGATGGACCTTTCCAATCGAACCGACGAGCAGCTTGTCCGCTGCTATGCCAAGCTGCGGCTAGCAGGACAGGCGGTTGTCGATGTCGCCGAATATGTAGACCCGAGCGTGGTCGAGCACATCGCGAAGGTCAACAAGGGGCTTATGCGCACACTGTCGGGCGAGCTCACACGACGCGGGCTGACCGACAAGGCCAACGACGCCGCACGGCTCCTGGAGAAGTCAGTGCTCGGCCCTGAGAAGCGAGAGGCTGCGTGATTACACCGAGTAACCCTGGCCCAAACAGAAACGAGACCGACCACCAGGCCAGCCCCGCTCTGAATTGGTGCCCGGGCTACCACCCCCGAGCGAATGCGTGCCTACGACAGCGACGACGCTTCAAAGATAGCGGTTCGCGATCGAGGCCACAAGCTTACAAGGAGTCGACGCGATGAATGCGCAAATCCCGAACCCCGTTTCTTTCCAGTCCCTGTGGGACGCTGGCTACCCCAACTTAATCCCCGTGTCGCCTGTCGGTGGTCGCATTCAACCAGGCAGCTCGCTGCAGCCCGAGGGGATGGGCAAAGCGCCTGCTAAACTGACCAGACAGAACACCTGGGTCGGTATGGGCGGCTGGCAGAACCACCAGGCAACCAAAGATGACATTGCCGCCTGGGAAACCTGGCAGGCCAACATCGGTATGCAGATGGGCGCTCAGACAGTCGCCCTGGATGTCGACATCCTCGACGACAAGCTGGCGCAAAAGGCCAAGGAAATCGTGCTCGGTGCGTATCCCAACGCCCCTCTGCGCTACGGTCGTGCGCCGAAGTTCCTCGCGCTTTTCAGAGTTGTCGGCGAACCAATTCCGTCCAGCCGCATCGCGATTGACAACGGCAAAGAGGGGCATTTGGTTGAGGTTCTGGGCGTCGGTAGACAAGCCGTTGTCTGGGGCACGCATCCAAACACCCACAAGCCTTACAGCTGGCCCGCCGGACTGCCCCCGCTCAACGAGCTGCCAGAGACAACACTCGATAAGCTCGGTGCCGTTCGCAGCGACATCATCAAAGCCGCTGAGGCTATGGGCTACAGGCAGGGTGTACTGGAGCTGGACAGTGACGCAGACCACGACAGCAGCGAGCTGGGCGCGGTATCACCCGACCCTGAGCTGACGGCTGAGCTGCTGGCGGACCTGAAAAACGAATACACCTGGGATGGCTGGTTTAGGATGGGCTTGGCCGCTGCCGGTGCGAAACTGGATGCGTATGGCGAGCACGCTTTCCAAACATTCTCCAAAGGTAGCCCCAAATATGACCATCAGACCACGCAGGAAACCTACGAGATGTGCTGTCGCATCTCAAAAGGCAGGCTGGGTGCTGGTACCATTCACTACCGGGCCTCAGAGCAAGGGCTTGTCGAGGGGAAAAGGAAAGCACGCCACGCACAAGCGGTCAACGACCGTCGTGCTGAGTTAGATGCACAGCGCCACGCCGACGAGATAGCCGAAGTTGCCGAGCAACTACCGCCAGGCTGGCACGATGAAGTGGCTCGTCAGTTCGGGGCGCTCGACGGCGCGCTTTCCCACGGCATAGACAGGCTCAGGGCCGAGAAGTTCGCTGCACATGAGTGCGCGCCAGACCAGGCATACATCAAAGCAGATCCACCCGAACTGCCTTCGCCACCCAAAGGCGACCAGAGCACCCAAGCGCCCCTGCATCCCTCCACAGGCGGCACAGCGCCTCCAAGTGGGGCACCTGGTGAGGCATTCCTTCACAGCCTGCCACCGGGCCTGGTTGGCAAGCTGATTGAGTATGGATGGCACCAAAGCTACTCCAACACGAACACGCTATTGCTCGGGGGTGCGCTGGCTTGTGTAGCGACAACCGCTGCAAACCGTTTCGTTGTCGAAATGCCGGGTTTCTCGACACCGCTCGCCCTACAGATTATTGCAACGGCAGGCACGGGCGTAGGCAAAGAAGCGATGTCGTCGTTGGCAGCGACAGATGTAAAACTGAGCCCGTATGCCGATGTCTTCGGCAGTTTCGGCTCGCCAGAGGGTTTCCGCGCATCATTGGCCGACAACGCCGCTGTGCAGTGGAACGGAGACGAGTTTGGCAAGCAGCTGCAATACATCCGTGCCAACGCTGGCAATGCGGGCAACGCCGTGCTTACTCAGGTGATGGCCGCGTATTCCAAACCGCTTGAAACCCTGTTTGGTAGTCGTGTCAAAGATGCCAAAAAGAGCCTGCAATCTGTAGAGAACCCATATGTCGTGATGATACAAGCGACGACGCCGAAGACCCTCTATAAAGGGCTGATAGAGGAAGACCTAGACAGCGGACAGCTTAACCGCCTGTTGCTTATCCAAGGGCCAAAGAGCGCGAGAAAGAAAACGAAACAGCAACGTGCGGCGAGCAAGTTGTTTCTGACGCAAGGAATGCCTCAAGACATCGCTGACGGCCTGAAGTTTATCCGCGAGGTAGCTGACCAGCTCATCTCACCATCCGGTCAGCCAATAGGGGCTTATAGCCCCCTCACGCGGCTCTATGGCCCCAACAGCCACAAGTGTGTGCCAATTATTCCAGACGACGAGGCTGAGGCTCTTCTGGATGAGTTCGGCGTTGAATGCGACGACATCACGGAACAGATTGCGAATGAAAAGAGGGCTGGGTTTACAGCAAATTGGGCGCGAGGCCACGAGAATGCAATCCGCGTTGCCGGGGTGGTCGCGCTGGGAGACTGGGCGGTTATGAAAAACCCACCGCGCCAAATAAGCCTGACTGCTGAGCACGCGCTCTGGGGCATCAACCTGTCGCGGGAAACTGCACTTGCCTGGGAGCACATCGTCGCCTTTGAGCTGCCCGGGTCGCAGGATGCAGAGGACGAGAAATACATTCTGGAACTGGTCGGGAAACAGGCACCCAAACACGGCGGCTGGGCTTCGCTGAAGCAACTGAATGACGCGGACTTCCGCAAAATTGGCGGGGACCGCCGTCGTCGTGCCCTGACAACATTGCTGGAACGCCAGGAGGTAGACGAGAAGGTTGAGAAGACGGGTGGCCCCAAGCCGAAAAAACGGTATCGGGTACAGGTCGCATCTGCTCCGTTGCCTGTGAAACACCCGCCCGCGCAGCTTTCGGATGATGACGACATCATTGGAATGGCACCGCTATAAGGGGGATAGTTTGCGGTGCCCTCTTTTATAACGGGGGCACCCTCCCTTTAAGCGCGCTGTCGTCGTCGGCCGCATAATTGTGTGTGTGGAGGATACAAGGGAGACCCAGAAGGGGAGGGTCAAGGTCGGCCAGAAAATCCAGCAAAAACAAAAACTAATAAAAAAGAAAATAAAGAGGATATATATAGATTGTATGTAGTTTGATTTGTATTCTGACAGAATGCAAATCATCTGTTTTTGTGTGTTTATTTGGAGCAGGCTCCTATTTACCCCCTTTTTTAACCTAAAACCCCCACAGACGACCTCTGTGTAAATATTTGCTCCTCTGGGCCGCGATATGAGAAAGGCAGCGTTGGCTACCAAAATCTGCCGGGCTGGACAGACTACCCCCACAGATGCAAATTAGTTGCAGTTAGCAACTAATCAGGAGCCGCGCCGTTTTGACTATCAAGAACCTGTTGCACATCGACGGTTCGACGGTTGCCTTTAAGGACAGCTACTTTCGGGAGCTGGACAACGGCGACGACAAACGCATCGGCTATCCAGAAAGCTGGCGCAGCGTTCGTCGTCTTGAGAGCGTAGCCCGTCGCGTCGCTGAGGGCACTTGGTGCTGCCAGTATTGCGGCGAGCCGTTCGAGATGGAGCGCAACGCGCACGCAACCCGATGCCGTAAGACGAGCCTCTGTCGCACGATGGCGTATTTCGCCCGCTGGCGAGCCTGGCACGAGCAGGTTTATCAATCTGCCAAGCAAGACTACGAGCGAACACTTCGCGCATTCGGCCCCGACGACGAACGGCCCGGGCTGCAAAGCATCTGGAGTGGGCCACATCGCGCCGCGGCTCACGTCGTAAAAACCCGCGACCGACCGACCGCAAGGGCTACTAAGCCGCACTTTTCCCTTCACCTACGCCCCTGGGCTGATAGACTCTTGGGCAGTCAACCTGACTACTAACTACGCGGAGAAACCTCGACATGATCTCTAAAAACTGCGGGCCACCGCATCACTAATTTGAAGGTTCTACCAATGACCTACGACTTGTCGAACGCCACGCGGGGCGAAAACCGCACTGACCTGATTGACTTGGACGCACTTGCGAGTGCGCGCAGGTATCCGTCGAAACCCGTTTGCTGCTCAGACCCCGTTTGCGGCTGTCAGAACGCCTCAGACTCCCAGACCCCACAAACCCACTACACGACCGCCCAGAGCGCCTCTGAGGCTGATCTGGGCTGCGTTATCGGCCCCGAGGTCGCTGAGCCCACTGACGAGCCTTGCGCGCTTGTCGAGAGCCTCAGACAGCCTGTAGTCGAGCCCGACTGGATGTGGGATATTGATAAGGAGCCCGAGCCACACGAAAGACCTTATGCTTGGGCGCTTGCAATGATCGCAATGTTGCAGAACGAAGGCGCGATATGCCCCGATTGCCCGCGCCGTTTCACCGAAAACGCCGCTATGTGATATTGATGCGTATGGTCAATTTCACTGAGCAACTCCAGCAAATCCGCGCCATGCAAAACGAAGACCCGCTCGTGGCTGATGTCAGACGCTGGCTCAAAGACGAGGCGCACAGGTTCTGCCCGGTTGAGACGGGCGGCGGTGTTGTGGAGATGCTGGCAGAGCCTGAGCTGGGCGGCTGGGCTGTTCGTCCGGCCCACGGGCAGCTTGTCGCGAAGCAGCTGGCAGCGCCTGCGCCCGATGAACCTGGAGGAAATCTGGGCTTCGCCGTCTACGAGAACTCAAAGCTGACGGGCCATTATGTCTGGCCCGCGTCGTTTGATCGTGCAGCCGAGACGATGGGCTGGAGGCCACGGGATGCACGCAGACAATTACTGAAGATGGGGCACCTGCATGCCAATTCAGGCCGCGCAACAGCTACGCTGCCACACCGACTGGCCAAAAAAGTGAAACTGGCCAACCCAGTGCAGACCAGATACCCGCGCATCAGGATAATCGCACTGCGCGGACTTTTTTGCTGAGCATGGCATTTTTAAAAAATCGCTCGTTTGTGTCTGAAAACCAGAAGCGACCATGCACAACAACATAAGTCTCAGCGCTTTGAACTTCTTGGCGACGCGTGAGACAGAAAGAGCCAAGTGAGTAGGCTCAAATACACGCTGATGCAGTCTCGCAATTAAGCTTAGTCATGAGAAACAAAAGGACGCAAGCAATGTTGAATTTAGAACGCTTCTTATTTGTATGGCCGATTTTCTGGCTGATTGCCAGTGTTGCTGCCGCAGATGACGACAATATTGTTTTCGCCGACGAGAATTGGCTGGTTACAAAACAGGCGGCCGGAGAAGGCTGGCCAATCTGTGGTTTCGAACACCGAACACATGAGTTCAAAGTCGTATTGGGAGTAGAGGAAAATATAAGCGGCAAAGGGCCTACACCATTCTTTTACTTTTTCACCAGTGTACCGGATGAATTCGGATCGTCAGTGGTCGTAATGGGTGAAACTCGAATGCCGACGCCTTCGAGTGTGAGTGATTTGTACGTTGAAAACGGATGGGCAAACTTAGAGTTGGAATACCTTAGTGAAATTATCGATGATCAATCCGCGCGGCTTGTATCCCAGTCTTTGCTTGGCAGATTGCGTGCAGGTCAACGTTTGAGGATTGGAGAATTCAATATTGCACTCGGTAGCGGCCAAGCCGCATTCTCGGATGCGAACTTAAAGAGGTGCTTTCAAGGCCGAGTAACAAGCTCGCAGGCTGTTCGTCTTGGATTGCCTCATGAAACTGCTCAGACGGTACCTTGGAAAGCTGAAGTGTGTGACTTGGTGGCCGTCAACAGCAAATCTGCAATCGGTGCAAAATTGTACTACTACGAAGACAGCGACACACTGACTGCAGTCCTGATTTCGCAGCATCAGTATTCTGATGGAAAGGCAACGTATGTAGATCCTTTGATTTGTGAGGACGGCGACGTTAACAGCTGTGTTGGTGGTGTCATTCAGGGTATCAGGTCTGACAATTTAAGCTACTGGAAAACAGAGCTTATGCGGACTGGGTCGCTTGTCGAGGTGGTCACGAACCAATTTCGGGATGGTACATTGAGTGCATCGACCCTGGACCGGGATGGGCACTTTGCAGACACCTACATGATCGAAAAGTGTGCCGAACAACAGCTTGATGTAGGAGATTGATTGACCGAAAATGATTCAAGATGCAGAGCTTCTGCATCTTTAGGCACCAACCTTAAGATGCAGAGGTTTCTTTTGGTGTGGCACGCACCAATGGAAAAATATGCGAGGTCTAAGGAATGCGCGCTCAGCAACGTCAAGGAATTCGGCTTCTCATATAGCTCGCAAAGACTTTGGCAAACTGCCCCAAACCCGATGCTGAAGGCACCGCGGGGAACAACACGTTCGTCAATGGGGAACTTAGGAGGCGGTTTCAAAGTCAGGAGAACGATGGCAAGACTATTGGAGGTTTCTGACTTGTCGTTTCAGCAAAAAAAGTGAAACTTGTGTAGAGAACAAAAACAAAAAAAGACAACAGCGGTATGTCTATCGCGTTGGGAAAGAGGCTGAAAAAATTGTATTACTATCATGATGGGGAAAACGAAGTTGGTCCTTTCAAAGCCAGTAAACTTATTGAACTAGAGAAATCCGGTTTGATTGGGGCTGGTACTCTTGTACGTGCAGCTGACGAAGATGCCTGGCGACCTTTCAACCAACTGGATCCAGAAGAAACTTCAACATGGTCCAATACCGCTGAAGCCGAAGCGGACCGAAGCAGTGTTACCCCGCCACTCCGTGCTGTAAGAGAAGCAGAACCTAGCCGAGAAAAACAGGCAAAAGAATTCATTGATAGCAACAGTGCTTCGGTGGAAATAGAAGCAGCAAAACCCGGTACTTCCTCATTCGGCTGGCTTGCGAACCCTCCCACTCCCTGGAGGCGGTACGGCGCTCGTATGCTCGATACTAGCTTTAACGGCACAGTAGTTTTCTTTTTGTTTGGAACTGCATTCTATGCCATTGCACCTGCCGCTGCAGACGACTTCTTCTCGGTATTCGAGTCAGAGAATGCGAGGTTTCTAGACATTTTGCTAACAACCATTTTTGCCAGTTTACTAGGCGGTTTGCTTATTGGAGCGAGCGGCCTCACCTTGGGGAAGTGGATCTTTGGTATTAAAGTAACCAAGCTGAACGAAAGCAAGCTTGGGATCGGAGCGGGCCTCAAAAGAGACTTCACCGTATTGCTAAAAGGGCTTGGACTGGGGATCCCGATTGTGGCCCTTTTCACTATGTGGTCCGCCTACGGCTACCTAAACAAAAACAAATCAACGACTTGGGACGAAGGTAACTTCATAGTTTGGCATCGACCGAGTGGAACTTCGCAGTACATCCTAAATGTTATCGGCATCTTACTGATTTTCCTGTTTGTGGGTGGATTGACCGCTCTAGGAAATATGTAAGCGAGGCTCTACTAGTTTTGGCGTTCTTACTAGCGTCCATTTTTCTGCTTCTAGCTTGTGGAGCGGCTTCTCTGGGCGCTGGTTCATTCAGCTATCTCGCGGAAAACGTACAGGTTGCGCACGGCGTGTTGAGCATACTGAGTTTGGTTTTCTTTCTCCTTGCGATCGCTGTAGCAATTCTGGCCAACTCCAACGAGAAAGGCGAACTTCGCGGTCCGCAAACAATTTCGGCAATCATTTGCCTAATCTTGCTCGTGCCAACCGGCGGTATCGCTGTCGGAAGGCTCGTGAATTTTCAATCATCTCTAGAAATCATGCGTGGCGTTAAGAGTGCAAAAGGGGAGAAAGTATTTTTTGATCGTGACTTAGCAATTTTAGATGGAGAGATTGGATACGAAACACTGGCGTCATTAAAAAACGGACTGGTGGACGACGGATCTACACCAACTCTTATTCTAAAAAGCAACGGCGGCTCAATCGACAGCGCAGTGAAAATTGGAGAGCTACTGAGTGATTATCAAATAGACGTCGTTGTTGTGAATTATTGTGAGAGCGCATGTGTCATCATCGCGTTGTCAGGCACGCGTCTTTTTGTTTCCAGTCGTGCACGTTTCGGTTTCCATAGGGGTAGCGCAGTCGCCAGCAGAAATAGCCAACTTGGCAAGTACATCGCGGATCTGGCGACTAATGAATACATCTCAGCGCTTAAGTCGCTTGGTGTTCCACAGTCGGTACTCAAAATTGCGAAAGAGACGCCCGCCGATGAAATGTACTATTTGTCTGGCGACCAGATGATGCATTTCGGAATGGCATTGGACCTTTCCGAAAACTAAAAATAACCTGTGTAAACCCCGAAGGGCGCTCTGGCTCAGCCTAGTCGAACTGCTCACAACCTCGCCCGAAGGAGCCGTCCAGTGCGCTCAGCTGCATGTTCTGAATCGCTGTCCTAATTAGGTCAAAACTGGAGATTTAGAGGGAAAACTTAGTCCCAAAGCAAATGTGGATGTTCAGCGAATTTTAGCGCGAAGTCACCGCACTTCGGACAGAGGTAATGGATGTCCGTGAAAATCGAAAGCTCTCCAACTTTGGAGTGACCCCAGGTTTCTGATTTCTGCCCGACGCCTCTTGATAGCCCTTCGGCATCAATACGCTGGACGTGTACTGATCCACAAGAACCGCACACCAATGGCACGTTCAAGTAGTTCGCGGCGGTCAGCGAACTGCAGTCGGCACATATTTCCGGCCACTTTACACTTACATCGTGGGTCATTCTGCCTGAGCCAAGTAAGAAGCTGCCTTCGTAGTCACAACTGCTGCAATCAAACTCTATCGCAAAACCCATTTCTTGCTTCCCACTCCTTAGTTGGCAGTTCCAGGTCATCTCAATCACAGGCTTTTCTGGCTTTAGAAACCGCGGAACACATGCCGTCGGTTAGGAAAGAAAAACGATAGTCTCAGCCATTGGCGTAACGCTAATCTCATCTGCCGAAACCAGCTTTGTTTTTGCCACTTCTGACCCAAGCGAAGTCCATTAGACAGGTGCCGATAGCTGAACTTAAGCGACAGCTGCAAAGTCAGGTATGTTGCGTTCGTCGACGGTGTTTTCAACTAGCAAAGCTAGCACCTGAATTTCTGGGGTCGAATAACCCACTTCGGCCAACGAACGGACCGCTGCATCCAAAAAAACTTCATACAGCATGTTATCATGTCCAGGATTTCTGCATGCCAAGGCATAAAGTGAAAGGTTCCAAAAAACAGCTTCCGAGACGTTATTGACTAAACCTGACTTGAGCGCAGTGTATCCTGGTAGCCAGAGTTGCTGCTTTAGGATGTCGTTCTGAATTGAGCGCTGAATGTTTGCAGGCACCCCATGATTGTCCATCGTCTTCAGTGCAATCGCCTGAGTAGAGGACTTAACAAAGAACTTCTTGACCATTTTTTACACTCCATTTCAAACTATCATGTTAGGAAGCCGGCATTGAGCTTGTGATTTCATGCCAAGGCATTATCGACACTTGCAGAAAGGGCGCGAATGCTAGTCGAGCGTCGGTCAATCCAGTTCGTCGGTGGAACCGCCGCATTTATCTACCAGGTAGTCATGGAAGGAATAGAAACTATGGGCGTCCGGGTGGTTCTTGTTCACCTTCGATAGGCGATACTCGCGAGCGAACGCTTTGTGCCAAGTCGCTTTTACTTGATCAACCAAACATCCCTGAACCGTCCCCATTTCTTCATCAATGCTGACTACGAAACCAACTCGATTTCCTTGTTGTCTCCCAATACCAACGTAGTTGCGAACATAGAAACTTTTGTTGAAATCACTCCGGTCGATCTTGTGAATGGAGAAATTCCAGTCCGAAACACCGTTGCGTTCCAGAACTGCAAGGAGTTTTTTGTCGCAAATTTCTGCAGGAGTTGGCACGCCAAGTATTTTTGATGTGGCAAAATTCAATAACCCCATATCCAAGCTCCTTTTTCTGGCTTCAAGTTCGACTTAGTGCCAGGCCCTTTGATTTGCCTTTTTTCTCTCGCCAAAGACTTGTGTTTTTCTGCCAAATTCCAGCCAGTTGGCTTTGCCTGAGCGAAGCAGTTTGATCTGTTAGCTACAAAGTGTTTCTGGCAGCTGACACCTGAATGCAGGTGTCTCGTGTTGGATTGACACCCATATCGAATTCCAGACAGGCACCCCCTTAACCATGTGGGTGGTGGACTCGCCCTGGCGTTGCTCGAGTTAAAGGCGACACGGTCATATCACTATGTGTTTCAGTTATGAGCAAGTGTCAGCAACTGTAAATTGGCTCAGCTATCACATTAGCCTCCTGTCCGCAGCGGCGGCAGGCGAACTGCGGACTAAAGGTCATTTTTCAGGGCGCAACATTGAACAGTCGCCCGAAAACGCAACCAACGCTATTCAAGTTCGAACCAAGCGCGCAACGCTGGCACTTGGTTCCCCAAAGAGGCTCTGGTTTCGGAAAAGCAAAAGCCAATCGAAAGGGCTAAACTGTACGTTGAAACTACTTAACAATCGGGAAGCGGACGGTGAAACAACATGACACTTGTTTGGACTTAAAAAACAAATGCTCATCTTCCCCTACGGCCAAATAAGGTTCTAGGCATTTCCGCGATTATTTCCGCTCTAGCCTCTTCGAGCTTAGACGATTGTGAACCTGCATGGATTTCAAATGCATCGCGTAAGGTTGCACGCGTGTCTTTCAGTTCCTCCCTCAATCGGTCTGTCATTCGAGTTTCGAACTCTGCAGCTATCGAGTTCATTTTCTCTTCGACGATCTTCTCTACTGTTGCAGGCAAACCTAAGGCCAGTTTTTCGAGCCTTTCATAGTCGCTGGACAATCCCGTTGCTGCCTTTTCGAGTGCAGTGAATGTCGACTTGGCCTGCGAAAGCAGTGCGTTCGTTTCCAATTGGATGTTCCGCATTTCAGACAAGCTTTCTTCCGCAGCCTCTAATTTGGCAACCGTTTCAGTAAGCTGGAGACCAGCAGTCTTAATTTTTTCTACTGCATCAAATCCGTCTTTGAATGACATCACTTCCTCACATTACTGTATCTAGTTCCCGGGCGAGCTCTAAGAACAACTCGGTCTCAATAGCGCGAGCGGGTATGCTGTCGTGTATTGCTAGCAACTGACTACGCGAAGGGCTGTCTTCTACCAACCACTCACCTATCAAGTCACAAACCGATGCATCATGAGAAGCTACCAATGAAAGCAATTTGCTTCCGCTCGTTTCCCAGAATTTCAGAACCCCATCTGGTAGAGCCGCATTTAACCTCATTTCCGCTTCTGCTCCGGATTTTTCGTCATTTAGTAGCGAAAACAAAAATGCTGCTAAATTTAGACCCGGGCTGTCCTGAGTTCCCTCTAGAAGGCGCGCTAGTTGTGTTGAAAGCTTTCGCAGCACCCCTTGCTCACGCTGGAGCTTGCCGGTTTCATCAATCAGAAGCTCCTCCAGGGTCTTAACTACGTCTTTTTGAGGCATGTCCCGCAACATTGCCAATTGAAACGCACTACTGTCTACCTTGAAGAATGCTTCTAAATCTTCTCGGAAGCTATCTGCTTCATCTTCATTAAACGTCATACACTTGTCGTAAAGGTTCTTTGTTGATTGGAGCCGACTGTCTAGATGCTTTCGGCGCACCCAGTTCAACAGTTGCGAATAGAGTTCTGGCCAGTTTTCTTCTGTCGAAGCTTGTGCTTTTAATCGCTCCAGAGAACTAAGATCAGCGAACTTGCCATCAATAGCTTGAAAGCGAGCGGCAACTTTTTCACAAGCTTCCTTGAAAGAATTCGGAAGTTTCGAGACCTCAGTTTCCTTCACTCCTTCGTCAAACTGCCCCCAGTTGGTGACAACCCAAGGCGCGATTAGTCCCATTTGATAAAGTCGATAGAGTGTTTCCTGTAGTCTTTCTTTGCCGTGGCTCAAATCCGAGAATTGGCTCGCGTTGATAGAGACAGTTTCATCATTGGTTCCATTGATGAGTTCGTGCGCTCGTGTGACAAGTGCTAACTCCTCTTCGACGGAAATTAGCCCCTGTGATAGAAACCAAAGCTGCCGACGAAAGTCTCCGCGAACTTTCGGTTTGTCCGCAATTTGGTTAAAAGTCTTGGGTGAGGGATCTGCTCTTAGTCTTTCAAATATGGCTTCGACGTCGTCTGCTTCAGGCTTGAATAGCATTTGACAAAAGGATTTCTTCCGGTCGCGACCAGCCCGTCCAGCCTCTTGATAGAAAGCTTCCATAGAACTAGGCATCCCTGCGTGAAGCGTATAGCGAACATCCTGTTTATTCACGCCCATTCCAAATGCTTTAGTCGTTACAATGACATCAAGCAGCCCTTTTTTCCAAAGATCTTGGACTGTTTGTTTGTAGTCTTCAAAAGTCATTGGCTTTGGAATTTCAGGATTTCCTAGCCTCACATAAGCTGTGTCGAGATCAAATTTTTTTGGCATCTTTCCGGAAAACTGCCCTATTCGAAGACCCAGTTTTGATTGACCAAGCTTCTCAGAATATGCCCATACACCCAAATCACCATTCACATATCGCGAGAAAATATGAGTTGGTGGAGGCGCATTTCCATCACTCGATGCGACAATCCTCTTTACTTCATTTTCGACATAGGAAGGGCCACTGAACTCATGCTTGATGAAAAACTCTAATTCGGTCCTGCTGCGGTGCATTTCGTAGGCAACAAGTTCTTCCGGGATTTCGAACTCAGACTGAATATCGCGTAGTACGTTTACACTCGCGGTTGCGGTAAGCCCCAACACAGGTACATCTGATGAAATGCTGCCGAGTATGCCAGGTAACGTTAAATATGACGGTCTGAAATCATGGCCCCACTCGCTCAAACAATGTACTTCATCAACAACAAACATCTGTAACAGCTGTTTTGATTTCAGGTGATTTAGCAGCTCTCGAAACGAGGCAATTTGGAAGCGTTCGGGTGAAACAAAAGCAAACCTGATCTCTCCACGTCTTATTCGACCAGCCAACAGTTGATCGCGGATAGGAGCAGGCATGTCGCTGTCGATGTTAACCACGCGATCTGAAAACCCGGCAGTTTGTAATTCGGCTGCGTGATCTCTGCCAAGCGCCTTGATGGGAACGATCACAACAGTGGCGCCTTGGCTCAATAGTGAAGGCAACTGGAAACACAGAGACTTGCCGGATCCAGTGGGCATCAAACCTAGTGATTTTTTGCCCATAAGCGCATTGAAAATTAGCGTCTCTTGACCTGGGCGAAAGTTTTCATGCCCAAAGACCTTATGGCACAGCTCAGTGAGGTCTGACGCCAAAGGCAGCTCATTTGATACTTGATCTCCCGATTTTACAGGCAGATACGAAATCCCTAAGTCTTTTGCGCGTATTGTTCGATTAACTTGACCATCCCTAAAAGCATATGGAAGGTCTTGTACCGCGCTAGTTTGGACTGTGAGCTCACCTCTTCGCAAAACTTTGTCGTCTGGTCGGTCAAACAACAGCATATTGACGTGCAGGCCGTCAGCATCAAAAACAACTCTTGGCGCAGAAAAGTCCGAAAAAGAAAGCCGCGCGAACAATTCGAGCCAGCCAAACAAGTCATCCAGTGCGGCGTTTACCCAGCTTTGGGTTGCTACTGGCTGGAAGTCTTGCGACACGGACAACCGCCACACTGGTTCCGATAGGTCAAGCTGACCATGAGAGATCGCCGCCAGCACTGCTAACTGAAGGCGGATACTGGCGGTCACGTCGAAGCGCCAAGAAGGCATCAAGTGTTCTTCGTTAAGAGAACACTCTTTGTAAGCCTGCAGTCGCGGGCTTTCTTCGCATTGCTTACGCAACTCCGAAATGAATTGCTGAAACCGGCTGTTTTTTGCACGTAGATCAGATGTTGAAAGACGTAGTGTCGAAATTCCATGCCTATTTAGATACCTGTTGCGTTCACTGTCTTTTCTAATCTGAGCGGGCTCTTGATGTGAACCGCCGTCGATTTCGATCACTAGATCCGCCTGAGGAAGGAAGAAATCTACCTGTTGGGCATTACTGTCCACAGCCTTTCTAGGTCGATGGTTGTGCAAGTCATCCAATTTTTGGAACAGCGGAAACTCAGGCACTATCAGTTGCCCTATGAAAGCCCAATAACCTAACTCTAACGGCAACACCTTATGGAAGAACTCAGAGGCAGGATTGTATCCATCGGACGCTCCGCGAATGGTTCGATCCCATTTGCGTTCGTTGTCTCCTAGTAGAAGGAGTGGCGTTTCGACATTTTTTTCCCCTAACGCGAATTGTTGATACTGTTTAGGAACCAAAAGTTCGACGAGCCTGGGCGACGGTTTTGTTGGCGCGCCCCTCGTAAGTACTGAGAACGTATTTGCAACAAATTCTGGAACAGGTTTGACGTCGCCTTCGAGTCCAGAAACCTCAAACAACAGATCGCCGGAGAAGAAGCCAGCACAGAAACTTGACAAGCGATTATCCTCTTAGAGATCTGTCCTCGCGTAAACACCATGCTGGTTTCCGTTAGCATTTCAAGCTCACTGGGCACCCAAGACTGCGAAGAGAGCAGGCTCTAGCTTGGCCTTGGCAACGGCTTTGACCAAATGGTTGGCTATCGCTTGTTTATCTTAGCCAAGTTTTGCTGGAAGTGTATCCTGTCAGCTTACGTTCGACTTTGGCTCTGAGATATGAGAGCGACCCCCATACAGTTTCTCAAGGGGGACCCCCCTGGACAGCCTCCCGGTGGGGTCTGCCGTCGGTCTCAAATAAGCGCCAACGAATAAACAATAACATGCGCGTTGCCCGGCTCGTGGTTCGTTGTGGTTCGCTGGCGACGGTTACACGGTGCAACCTATCGCGCTGTCCGTTGACGCGACAACCTACCGACCACTCGCACCTGCCCACTTAAAATGCCGGGCTGTATCGCACGACGCGTGAGTGCGCACAAACCACGGCTTTCTGGTGTCCATAGCGGTGTCCAGCTCAACGATAGTAGCGGCTTATTTAGGTTAAGATATTGATAATATTGGTCGGAGTGAGAGGATTCGAACCTCCGACCCCTGCCTCCCGAAGACAGTGCTCTACCAGGCTGAGCTACACTCCGACCGTGGCGGCGGGTCTATACGCGTGGGTTGGGATGCGCAAGAGGGTTCTTGTGCGTGAAATTGGAAAATTCTTGGCGCTCTCTACTAGGTTGGGCTGAATGCACTACTCTAGAATCTCGGTTCTATACAGGCGAATTTTCGTGCCGCCGTGATCGACGAACGGACCAGTAGGCAGAAAAGGCAGGCGCGTCGCGCGAGCGAGGGCAGGGGCGCTGGTGATGACGCCGACGCGCCAACCCTGGAAGTGGTTCATCAGCGTTTTGCCAAGGCTGCCATATAGCGAACGCAGACGTTTTTCGTCACCGATCCGTGCGCCGTATGGAGGGTTCACGATAACCAGACCAGCGGGTCCGGGGGGTGGTTTGACATCGCTGACGGCACGATGCTGAAAACGGGTATGCTCCGCCACACCAGCTTGTTCGGCGTTGGCAGAGGCGGCCTCGACAGCGCCTGTGTTTCGGTCGGAGCCGTAGAACTGAAGGGGGCTTTCGGATGGGCGCCACGCGCTTCGCATTGCCTCCCACGCCGCTTTGTCGAACCCGGACAGCTGCTCGAAAGCGAAGGATCGCGAACGTCCCGGCGCCAGCCCAAGGGCGATCTCGGCGGCTTCAATGACAAAGGTGCCCGAGCCGCACATAGGGTCGACAACCGGCTCCGTCCTCTCGAACCCGCATTCACGCAGGAACATCGCAGCCATGGTCTCGCGCATGGGGGCCTTGGCAACAGCGGTTTTGTGACCGCGCTTGTGCAGCGGCTCGCCTGAGCTGTCGATCGACAGCGTGCATATATCCCTTTCGATGCGCAGTAGAACACGCAGATCGGCCTCGGGAGAAATCGCTGCGCCCAAGGTGTCAGAGATTGCGCCCTCAATGCGCTGGCGCGCAGCCCCGGCATGGTAAATGCGAGACTTGCGACTGATGGCTTCGACCTTGACGGGCACGTCGGGGCGTAGAAAGTCCGACCAGGGAAACTTGCGCGCGCGTTTGTCCAGCTGGGCCAGATGAACGGCAGGAAAGCTGCCGATGCGCACCAGGACCTTGTTGGCACCGCGCAGGACAAGATTGGCCCGCCAGACCTCGGACCAGTCGCCCGTACAGCTTACGCCGCCGGGCACGATACGCGCGCCTGCGAATCCGTGCTGCGTGGCCTCGGCGCAGAGCGGGGTTTCGAGGCCCGGTGTTGCCACCAGGAAGATATCTAGGTCGTGGGTCATGCTCATTTTTGTTGCTTACACCGGATGCGGCAGAGGTGCGACCGGCAAAATATCGGTGTGTTAGCGCCAATATGAACATTCGATTAAGACAAAGTGACAAACAATAGATAATTTCGAGCCTAACGGGTTTGCGTTTCTGGTCGTCGGCGCGTAAAGGACCGACATCAGACACACGCCTGCGGATTCCGACCAGCAAATAGCACTTTGCGACCCGGTTGGTTTATCATCCGCGCTATCAGATGCCTCTTCCAATTGGGCGATGATAGCTGGCGCAGGAGAGAGGCTTGGAAGACAGTAGCGAGATGCAAACTTTCAAACTGAAAAAAGGGCTGGAATTGCCGATCGAGGGTGCCCCGGATCAAACGATCCAGCCAGGGCCGGAATTCAGCCAGGTTGCGGCTTTGGGCGGCGACTATTTGGGGTTGAAACCCCGCATGCTGGTGCAGGAAGGCGATGAGGTGCAGCGTGGCACTCCGCTATTCTGCCACAAGGACGTCCCCGAGGCGATGATGGTTGCTCCGATGACCGGCAAGGTCATTCAAATCAACCGGGGTGCGCGCCGCGTTTTGCAAAGCGTTGTGATCGAAATCTCCGACCCGAATGACGCGGGCGTCGATTTCTCGGGCGTGGGCAATGGCGACACGGCCGAGGGCGTGGCAGAGAAACTCTGCGCGGCGGGTCTTTGGACGGCGTTCCGCACACGGCCTTATTCGAAAATGCCGGCCCCCGGCTCCAAACCTTCGGCGATCTTTGTCACCGCGATGGACAGTGAGCCGCTAGCCGCTGATGCCGCCGTGATCATCGCCGATGCAGGTGAAGCCTTTGGCGCCGGTCTGGCAGCGGTTGCCAAGCTGTCGGATGGCAAGACCTACCTGTGCCACAAGGATGGCGACGCAATTCCCGGTGCAGACGAGGCCGGAGTGGAAGCGGTGGCCTTCGCAGGCCCGCACCCTGCTGGTCTGGCGGGTACTCACATCCACTTCCTGGAGCCGCTTGCAGGAGAAAAACAGGTCTGGACCATCGGATATCAGGACGTCATCGCGATTGGTCGCCTGATGCAGTCCGGCCACCTAGACCCGAATATCGTGATCGCTCTGTCCGGGCCGGGCGCACGTCAGCCGCGTTTGATCCGCACCGCAATGGGTGCGTCGACAGATGAGCTGACGAAGGATGAGATCAACTTGGACGGAATACCCCGGATCATTTCTGGCTCTGTTCTGTCGGGTACTCAGGCCGAGGGACCGACCGCCTATCTGGGCCGGTTTGCGCGTCAGATCACTATCATCAGGGAAGACCACGATCAGATTCCGATGGGCTGGATCCGTCCGATGCCCTCGAAATACTCGGTCCAACCGGTCCTGGGTTCGGCATTGTCCAACAAACTGTATAACCTGACCAGCAACCTGAATGGTGGCCGTCGCGCGATGGTACCGACGGGCGTGTTCGAACGGTTGATGCCGCAGGATTACCTGCCCACGCAGCTGCTGCGGGCCTTGCTGGTGATGGACACTGACACCGCTCAGGCACTGGGTGCACTGGAGCTGGACGAAGAGGATCTGGGCCTTGTCGGCTTTGCCTGTCCGGCGAAATATGAATATGGGCTGGCGCTTCGCGACTGCCTCGCCAAGATTGAAAAGGAGGGCTGATCCAAATGGGTTTGCGCAGCTTCTTTGATCGGATCGAGCCAAACTTTACCAAGGGCGGCAAGTACGAGAAGTATTTCCCTATCTACGAGATGGTGGAAAGCTTCATCTACACTCCGAAAACTGTAACCACCGCCGCGCCGCATGCTCGGTCGTATATCGACATGAAGCGGATCATGACCTACGTCGTGATCGCGACGATCCCCTGTATCCTGTGGGGGATGTACAATACCGGCTATCAGGCGAACTCGGCCATCGCGCTGCTGGGGCCTGAATCGGCCACCGGATGGCGGATTGTTCTGCTGCAGATGTTTGGTATCTCGCTGGACCCGTCCAGCGTCTTTGCCAATGTGATGCACGGGCTCACTTATTTCCTGCCGATCTACATCGTGACACTTGTCGCGGGTGGTATCTTTGAGGTCATTTTTGCCACTGTGCGGGGCCATGAGGTGAACGAGGGTTTCCTTGTTACTTCAATGCTTTACACGCTGATCATGCCTGCAACCGCGCCTCTTTGGCAGGTAGCGTTGGGCATCATCTTCGGCGTTGTAATCGGGAAAGAAGTCTTCGGCGGCACCGGCAAGAACTTCCTGAACCCGGCTCTGGTCGGTCGTGCGTTTCTGTACTTTGCATACCCGGCGAGCATGTCCGGTGACACAGTCTGGACGCCGGTTGACGGCTTCTCGGGCGCAACCGCGCTGTCCGTCTCCGCGTCGCAGGGCTTTCAGGCTCTGGCCGCTGATGGCATCACCTGGTGGAATGCGTTCTTCGGCTCGATCCAAGGCAGCTTTGGTGAAACCTCAACGCTGGCCTGTATGATCGGTCTGGCCTTCTTGCTGGCCACGCGGATCGCCAACTACCGCCTGATTGTCGGCTGTCTGGCCGGTACGATCGGCTTTACCTTGCTGCTGAACCTCATTGGTTCGGACACGAACCCGATGTTCGCGATGCCTTGGTACTGGCACGTGGTCATTGGTGGGTATGCTTTCGGTCTGGCCTTCATGGTGACCGAGCCTGTTTCCGCCAGCCACACCAACATGGGTCGCTACATCTATGGCGCGCTGATCGGTATCATGGTTGTGATGATCCGTGTCATCAACCCAGCTTTCCCAGAAGGCATGATGCTGGCCATTCTGTTCGGCAACGTCTTTGCACCGCTGATCGACTACTTCGTCGTCCAAGCCAACATCAAACGGAGGGCGCGTCGCCATGTCTGATACGCAATCCCCAGATCAAAACGAGGCACCTAAAGGCGCGATCGCCAAGTTCCTGGCAGCCTCGCCGGACTCTGTCGGCAAGACGATTATCATCGCGGTTGCCGTCTGTCTGGTCGCTTCGATGGTCGTGTCCGCAGCCGCCGTTAGCTTGCGCCCGGTGCAGGAGACCAACCGCCTGAAGGACAAGCAGGTCAACGTTTTGCAGGTAGCGGGTGTCTATGAGCCTGGCATCGACGTGACCGAAGCCTTCGCCGCGTTTGAGCCTCATGTGCTGGAACTAGCGACCGGTGAGTTTGTCGATGATCAGTTTGATCCGGCTACGTTCGACGATATCGCCGCCGCCAGCGACCCTGAACTGAGCGTCGCGCTGGACGATGACCCGGCGGGCATTGGTCGCAAGTCGAACTACCGCGTGATCTATCTGCTGCGCGACGACGCAGGTGATCTGGACAAGGTGATCCTGCCGCTGCATGGCTACGGTCTGTGGTCCACGCTTTACGGCTTTATCGCGTTGGAGAACAACGGCAACGACATCTACGGGTTGCAATTCTATCAGCACGGTGAGACCCCCGGCCTTGGGGCCGAGGTGGACAACCCACGCTGGAAGGCGCTGTGGAACGGTAAAAAGCTGCGTGACGATAATGGTGATCTGCAAATCACCGTGTCGAAATCCCAGCCCGCTGCCGGACCCGACTTCTATATCGATGCGCTGGCGGGGGCGACCTTGACCTCGGTGGGTGTCGATAACCTGGTGAAATTCTGGATGGGCGATGCGGGTTACGCACCGTTTCTGGCCAAACTGCAAGCAGGAGAGCTCTGATGTCCCAGACCAAGAAAGAGATGCTGGTCGACCCGCTTGTCGACAACAACCCGATTACCTTGCAGGTGCTGGGCATTTGTTCCGCGCTGGCGGTCACCTCGTCGCTGCAGGTGTCGATGGTGATGGCGCTGGCGGTGATCTTCGTGACCTCGTTCTCGTCCTTTTTCATCTCGTGCCTGCGCAACCAGATCCCGGGCTCGATCCGGATCATCGTGCAGATGGTGATCATCGCCTCGCTGGTGATCCTGGTGGACCAGATCCTCAAGGCTTATGCCTTTGAGATCTCGAAAACCCTGTCGGTCTTCGTCGGCCTGATCATCACCAACTGTATCGTGATGGGCCGCGCCGAGGCGTTTGCGATGAAGAACCCTCCGGTTGCGTCATTTATAGACGGCATGGGCAACGGCATGGGCTACGGCCTGATCCTGCTGCTGGTCGGCTTCATTCGTGAGCTTTTCGGTGCCGGGTCGCTGTTCGGTATCACCATTCTGGAGACCGTCAACAATGGCGGCTGGTACGTGCCCAACGGCATGCTGCTGTTGCCCCCGTCGGCGTTCTTCATCATCGGTCTGATCATCTGGGCCTTCCGCACATGGAAGCCGAACCAGGTGGAAGAGCGTGAATACAAAATTCAGCAGGTAGAGGCCCACTGATGGAAGGTCTGATCTCACTGGCCGTAAAGGCCATCTTTGTCGAAAACCTTGCGCTCAGCTTCTTTCTGGGGATGTGTACTTTCATCGCCGTGTCGAAGAAGATCTCGACCGCGCTGGGTCTGGGGATTTCGGTCATGGTCGTGCAGGCCATCACTGTGCCCGCCAACAACCTGCTGCTGAACTACTTGCTGAAACCGGGTGCGCTGTCTTGGGCTGGGTTCCCCAATGTTGACCTGACCTTCCTTGGCCTGATCTCGTATATCGGCGTGATTGCGGCGATGGTTCAGATCCTCGAGATGGTTTTGGATAAGTATTTCCCGCCGCTCTACAACGCGCTGGGGATCTTCCTGCCGCTGATCACGGTGAACTGCGCCATCCTGGGTGGTTCGCTGTTCATGGTTGAGCGGGACTACAACTTTGCCGAGGCGACCACTTATGGCCTGTCTTCGGGCTTTGGTTGGGCACTGGCGATCACCGCAATGGCGGGCGTTCGCGAAAAGCTGAAATACTCGGACATTCCCGACGGCCTGCAAGGTCTGGGGATCACCTTCATCACCGCGGGTCTGATGGCGATGGCCTTCATGTCCTTCTCGGGCGTAAAACTGTAAGGAGGGCAGAATGGAAACTTTTGGTTTAGGCGTTGCCCTTTTCACAGTGATCGTCATCGCGCTGGTGACGATCATTCTGGCGGCCCGTTCGAAACTGGTCTCGACCGGTGACGTGAACATTACCATCAACGGCGAGAAGACCATCTCGGTCCCTGCCGGTGGCAAGCTGTTGCAGACTTTGGCGGCCGAAAAGCTGTTCGTTCCCTCCGCCTGTGGTGGCGGTGGTACCTGTGCGCAGTGCCGGGTGAAGGTGCATTCGGGCGGCGGGTCGATTTTGCCGACCGAAGAAAGCCACATCACCAAGCGTGAAGCGGCCTGTGGCGACCGTCTGTCCTGTCAGGTTGCGGTCAAGCAGGACATGGACATCGAAGTCCCCGAGGAAGTCTTTGGTGTCAAGAAATGGGAATGCACCGTTCGTTCGAACGAGAACGTGGCGACCTTCATCAAGGCTCTGACCCTGGACCTTCCCGAAGGCGAGGACGTGAACTTCCGCGCTGGTGGCTACATCCAGATCGAAGCCCCCGCGCACCAGTTGAAATACACCGATTTCGACGTGGAGGAGGAATATCGCGAAGACTGGGATCGCTTCAATCTATGGCAGTACGAGTCCGTCGTCGCTGAACCGATTGAGCGTGCCTATTCGATGGCTAACTATCCGGACGAAAAGGGCATGATCATGCTGAACGTCCGTGTTGCCTCGCCCCCTCCGGGGTCCGATGGCATCCCTCCGGGTCAGATGTCGTCATACATCTTCAACCTGAAACCGGGTGACAAGGTCACCATCTCGGGTCCGTTCGGTGAGTTTTTCGCCCGCGACACCCAAAAAGAGATGGTCTTCATCGGTGGTGGCGCGGGCATGGCCCCCATGCGTAGCCACATCTTCGACCAGCTCAAGCGTCTTGAGAACCGTGATCGCAAGATCAGCTTCTGGTACGGTGCGCGGTCGAAGAAAGAGATGTTCTTTGTCGAGGATTTCGACCAATTGGCCGAAGAGTTCGACAATTTCGATTGGCACGTCGCCTTGTCGGATGCGCAGCCCGAGGACGATTGGAAGGGCTATACCGGCTTCATCCACAACGTTCTGTTCGAGGAATACCTCAAGAACCACCCCGCGCCTGAAGATTGCGAGTTCTACATGTGTGGTCCTCCAATCATGAACCAGTCGGTCATCAACATGCTGCTGGATTTGGGTGTGGACCGCGAAGACATCATGCTCGACGATTTCGGCGGGTAAGAAACAAAAAAGCCGGCGCATGGTGCGCCGGCTTTTTTTGTTGGGCTCCAAACCGCGTCAGAGCCTCAAGTCACTCGCGTCCCTAGGCAGGCAGGACTTGATGTCGAACACCACGCTGTTGGGTTTGCCGTAAGCTCGGAACGTTGACGGATCAGCGTCTTTGTATTCCTGATGCGCGACGGCCAGAACGACTGCATCATAATTTCCGTCCTGAGGGGAACTTGAAAGCGAGAGGCCGTATTCAGCCTCGGCTGCGGCGGGGTCGGCATGGGGATCGTGGACGTCGACGCTGATGCCATAGCTTTGCAATTCCTCAATGATATCAACGACGCGTGTGTTCCGCAGGTCAGGACAGTTTTCTTTGAAGGTCAGGCCAAGAACCAGAACACGTGCTGCTCCGACATTGATGCCGCTTCGGGTCATGCGTTTGACCAGTTGAGACACCACATAACTGCCCATCCGATCGTTCAGCCTCCGCCCGGCCAGAATGATCTGAGGGTGATGGCCCACGGTCTCGGCCTTGTGGGTCAGATAGTAGGGGTCCACGCCGATACAGTGCCCGCCGACCAGACCGGGGCGGAAGGGCAGGAAGTTCCACTTGGTTCCCGCCGCACGCAAAACGGCCTCGGTGTCGATCCCCATCCGTCCAAAGATCATCGCTAGTTCGTTTACCAGCGCGATGTTCAAGTCGCGCTGAGTGTTTTCGATCACCTTTGCAGCCTCGGCCACGCGGATGCTTTCGGCCTTGTACGTTCCGGCGGTGATGATCCGCGCATAGAGCGCATCGACCAGATCCGCCACCTGCGGGGTCGAGCCCGAGGTCACCTTGCAGATATCCGCAATCCGATGGGTCTTGTCGCCGGGATTGATCCGTTCGGGGCTGTAGCCGGCAAAGAAATCAGTGTTGAAGCTCAAGCCCGAGGTGCGTTCCAGCACTGGTACGCAGTCTTCCTCGGTCGCGCCGGGATAGACGGTGGATTCGTAGATCACCAGATCGCCGGGTTTCAGGGCCATTCCCACGGTTTCCGAGGCCGCGAGTAGAGGCGACAAATCAGGTTGTTTGCCTGCGGTGATTGGGGTGGGCACCGTGACGATGAAGGTGTCGCATGCCGCGAGGTCGGAGGCTTGCGTGGTGAAACTCAGGCCCGATGCGGCGGCAAGGTCTTCGGGCTCGACCTCTTGCGTTGCGTCCTTGCCATTGCGCAAGGCGTCGATCCGTTCGGCGTTGATGTCAAACCCGACCACGGGGCCGATTTTTCCAAAAGCGACTGCCAGCGGCAGGCCGACATAGCCCAACCCAATCACGGCGATTTTGCGGGCGTCAGGATTGGTTTCCAGCATTCCGGTCTTGGCCCTCTACTTGCCGTGATAGTCGCGGAACCACGCGACAAACTGCGCGATCCCGTCTTTGAAATTGGTTTCCGGGCGGTACCCTGTCAGGCGTTGCAACAGGTCGGTATTGGCCCATGTGGCGGGGACATCGCCCATTTGCATGGGCATATAATTGCGGATGGCCTTTTTCCCGATCGCCGCCTCGATGGCCTCAATGAAATCCATCAGGCGCACCTTGTCACCATTGCCTATATTGACGACGCGGTGCGGCGCGACGGGGGACAGGCTGTCGCCGTCCTCGACCTCATCCGCGCTGGCGGGCCGCACCGGAGGCACGTCGATCAGCAAACGGATGCCACGGACCAGATCCTCGACATTGGTGAAGTCGCGATACATGTCGCCGTGGTTGTAGATATCAATCGGGCGATCCTCGAGGATCGCGTCCACGAACTTATAAAGCGCCAGATCGGGCCGTCCCCAGGTGCCATAGACGGTGAAGAACCGGAACATGGTGGTCGGCAGGTCCCAAAGATGGGCGTAGGAGTGTGCCATCGCCTCATTGGCCTTCTTGGTGGCCGAATAGATCGTCAGCTGCGTGTCGGCCTTTTCAACCTCGGTAAAGGGCATATCCTCATTCGCGCCATAGACCGAAGAAGTCGAGGCCATCAGAAGGTGCTGAACCTTGTGCTGACGCGCGACCTCCATCACGTTGAACGTGCCGACAACGTTCGAGTTGATGTAGCTGCGCGGCTCTTCCAGGCTGTAGCGCACACCGGCCTGAGCGGCGAGGTGGATGATCACCTCGGGCTGAAACTCATCCGCGACCTGCATCAGCCGTTCATGATTTTCCAGCATGTCCTCGGTGGTGGTAAAGCTGGGATTTTGCAGCAACATCTGATGGCGGCGTTGCTTGAGGGCGACGTCGTAATAGTCGGTCATCCCGTCATAACCATGCACACGGAACCCTTCGGACAGCAACAGCTTCGCCAGGTGAAAGCCGATAAATCCGGCCGTGCCCGTGATCAAAACCCGCTTCATACATCCCTCACGCTTCGGCTACCCGTCTGCATTGTCTATCAAGGTTGCGCGCGCATTGGTCAACCGCCCGTTTCCGGACCGATTGCCGATTGTCCGTGGCAACTGGTCAGAGTAGAGGTCATTGCATGGTGACGGGCTGGATCAAAGGGCTGCTTGGACCGGGCGGAATGCGCGGCGCGGATGTGTCGGGCATAAGGCCCGAGGCGCCTTTCGTGGCCATCGGAGATATCCACGGACGTTTGGACCTGTTGCAAGCCCTGCTGCCGAAGCTCGACGACGGCCTGCCCTGGGTGTTTGTCGGTGACTATATCGACCGGGGCGATTACAGCGCGCAGGTGTTGCGGCAGTTAAAACATCTGAGTTTGACCTCGAATGGGCGCGTAACCTGCCTGCTGGGCAATCACGAAGAGATGTTACTGCGGTTTCTTGAGGATCCGTTCGGCATTGGCCCGCTGTGGATGAACAACGGGGGCGCCCAGACGCTTGCCTCCTTTGGAATAAAGGATTTCGCCGCCGACAAGGGCGATTTGGCGGAGCGTTTGCGCATTGCCATGGGCGAGGCGCTCGTGGACTGGCTGACCGAGAGGCCCTTGATGTGGAACAGCGGCAATGTCTCTGTCGTTCATGCCGCTCTGGACCCTCGGGCATCAGCGGAAAAACAGGACCGGAGAACCTGTCTTTGGGGCCACCCCAAGTTCCGACAGCAACCGCGCCGGGATGGTCAATGGGTGGTGCATGGACACACAATCGTTGATCAGGCCGAGGTTCGGGACGGGGTCATTTCGATCGACACCGGCGCTTTCGCGACCAACTGCCTGACCGCTGCTGAGTTGTACCCCGGAGGGGTCACGTTCACGGCAACGGCTTAGGTCGTTTGGCCCGAGCCGAAAGATCGCCGCGGGCCGGGTTGCTTTAGCCAACGATCATCTGCTTCATACGGAGCGCTTCGTATTCCAGCTCTTTCAGACGGAAATGCACGACGTCACCGATGGTGATCATACCGCACAAAAGTCCATCACGGACAACTGGCATGTGGCGGAACCGGCCTTCGGTCATGGTTTTCAGAACCGCATTCAGCGTGTCGTCGGGCGAGCAGCTCTGAACCTCCTTGGTCATCAGATCCTCGACCGATTGCGGCAGCGTCTGGCCGGGCGTGTCAGCCATACGTCGCACGATGTCGCGCTCGGACAGGATGCCCTGCAGCGCTCCGTTCTGATCAGTGACCAAAACGGCACCGATGTGTTTTTCCTTGAGAATGTTGACCACCGTGTGGATCGTCTCGTTCGGACGGACCGAGAACACCGCGTCGCCTTTCCCCTCAAGCAGTTTTGCCACGGTCGTCTGCGACTGCGACAGGTTCGATCCCGTCGACTGGCTGTAGGTGGACTTGTCCTGCTTGTCGCCGCGTGTGGGGGCCTGGTATGAGGTTGGGGCCATGGGCAATCTCCTTTTTGGTTCTTGCAAAGTCTTTCCCTTTCACCTTAGCGCAGCTAAATGGCCTGTATAGGGTGCAAATGCCCGCATCGGCGAAAACCCGGAGTCCAAGCCTGTGAGTGACATCTATCTGACACCCCCCATTGCTGCGCTGATTTTCTTTGTTGTGGTGGTCTGCGGCCATAATTTTCGCATGGTGTGGAAACAGCAGCCGGACGGGTGGCAGAAACGGGCGTGGTTGTTCGGACTTCCAGCTGGGATCGGCCTTTTGATGTTGGGTTTTTTGCCGCTGAAGCTGTGAAGCCGGTTTGACTCTGACCGGGGTGGCTGGCATATGCCGGGCACTGCTTTTCCCGGAGACTGATCCATGCGTCTACTGCCTGCGCTGGCCCTTACCACCCTTTTGACTGGCTGCCTGTTCGACAAGGAACACGATGTGGTGCGCCTGTCGGGTGAGACCATGGGCACGACCTTCAATGTCACTGCGATTGGCGAGGATCTGGATGAAACCGCGTTGGCTGCTTCGGTCGAAGAGACTCTGGCCGCAGTCAACGCCAAGATGTCGAACTGGGATCCAAATTCCGAGGTTTCGACCTTTTCGGCGTCCACCAGCACCGACCCCGTTGCGGTATCCGACGAATTCGTACTGGTTCTGGCCGCCGCAAATGACGTTCACGACAAGACCGATGGAGCCTTTGACGTCACCCTCGGCCCGTTGATCGAGCTATGGGGCTTTGGCCCGCGCAAGCCCGAAGACCCTGTGCCATCCGATGCTGATATCGAGGCCGCGCTGGCAGGCGTTGGACAAAAGCGGCTTTTGACCCTGGATGCTGAGGCAGGAACGCTGGCAAAATCCGAACCTGGCGTTGGGATCAATCTGTCGGCCATCGCCAAGGGCTATGGCATTGACGCTGTCGCCGAGACCCTGCGGGACGCAGGCATCGAAAACTATCTGGTCGAGATCGGCGGCGATCTGGTCTCAAAAGGCCAGAACGACAAGGGCGAAACGTGGCAAATCGGGATCGAAAAGCCTCAGGCCGGGTCTCAGAGCCTGCAGTTGATCGTGTCGCTGGATGATCGCGGTATGGCCAGTTCGGGCGATTACAAGAACTACTTCGAACAGGATGGCGTGCGCTACTCGCATATCATCGACCCGACAACCGGGCGTCCGATCACGCATCGTACGACCTCGGTCACCGTTCTGGCGGAAAACGCCATGATGGCGGATGCCTGGGCGACTGCAATGCTGGCACTGGGTCAGGAAAAGGGTATGCAACTGGCCGAAGAGCATAAACTTGCCGTGTATTTTATCTCGCGGGATGTGACAGGCGGCGATGATGCCTATATAACCTCCCACAGCAGCGCGTTCAAAGACGCCCTGGGCACCAACTGATTGGTAGGAACCGAGATGAGCACCTTCATTCTGGCCTTTATTCTTCTGTCTCTGGTCATGGTCGGCATGTCGTTGGGCGTGATGTTGATGGGTAAAACCATCAAGGGCAGCTGCGGCGGTCTGAACGCGATCTCAGGCGCAGATAAATGCGTGGTCTGCCAAAAGGACATCGACCCCGACAGCTCTCTGCGGGACCAGCTGCAATGCAAACGCGCCAAGAAGATGCTGGAGCAGATGGAGCGTCAGGCCTAATCAGCATTTGCACCACCTGCTGGGAATTGGCTAGATAGCCTCCGGACCAGATCGGAGGCGCGTGTGGCCAAAGCCAAGAATATCCTGTTCATCATGTTCGACCAGCTGCGCTGGGATTACCTGAGCTGCTACGGGCATCCGCACCTCCACACGCCCAATATCGACCGTCTGGCGGCTCGGGGTGTGCGATTCAATCGCGCCTATATCCAATCGCCGATTTGCGGCAGTTCGCGCATGTCGACCTATACGGGTCGGTACGTACATTCGCATGGTGCCTCGTGGAACGGGATCCCCTTGAAGGTTGGCGAGATGACCATGGGCGACCACCTGCGCAAGGCGGGGATGGAATGCTGGCTGGTTGGCAAAACCCATATGCGCGCGGATGCAGAGGGCATGGCGCGGCTCGGCCTTGAACCGGACAGCCTGATTGGCGCTCGTGTGGCGGAATGTGGTTTTGATGTCTTCGAACGCGACGACGGGATGCGCCCCGAAGGGCCGGACGGGTTTTATGACCCCGATGGGGCCAAGGCCTACAATGAATACCTGCGCGACAAAGGCTATGAAAGCGACAACCCCTGGCATGACTTCGCAAATTCTGGTTTGGACGCGCACGGCAATGTTCTGTCCGGCTGGTTCCTGAAAAACTCGTGCGAGGCTGCGAACATTGCCGAAGAAGACAGCGAGACTCCCTATCTGACCGGGCGCGGGATCGAGTTCATGGAAACCCATGACGCCCCATGGTGCTGTCACCTGAGCTTCATCAAACCGCACTGGCCCTATATCGTGCCAGAGCCATATGCCTCGATGTACGGACCTGAGCATGTACTGCCGGTGGTGCGATCCGATGAGGAACGCCAAAATGCGCATCCGGTGTCGAAAGCGTTCATGGAGACCAAAATCGGTGAGACCTTCTCGCGCCAGGATGTGCGTGAGGCGGTGATCCCGGCCTATATGGGCCTAATCAAGCAGGCCGATGATCAAATGGGCCGGTTGTTCGACTGGATGGAGCAGACCGGTCGGATGGACGATACGATGATCGTCCTGACATCGGATCACGGGGATTTTCTCGGCGACCATTGGATGGGCGAAAAGACGTTCTTCCACGATACCTCGACCAAAATGCCACTGATCATCTATGACCCTTCGCCCGAGGCCGACGCGACCCGAGGCATGGTGAGCGATGCGCTGGTCGAATCCATTGATCTTGCTCCGACGTTCGTCGAAGTGGCCGGAGGCGACGTCGCCAATCATATCCTCGAAGGTCATTCCCTGCTGCCGATCCTGCATGGGCAGGCGCAGGAGCTGCCTCGTGATGTTGTGATCTGCGAATACGACTATTCCGCATCACCAATCGCCGAGCGGATGAACGCCTCGGTCCGCGATGCGGTGATGTTCATGGTCGCCAACAAACGTTGGAAGCTGATCCATTGCGAAGGTGGGCACCGTCCGATTCTGTTCGATCTGGAAAACGACCCGGAGGAGCTGGTTGATCTGGGCGACAGCGAAGATCATGCCGAGGTGATCAGTGAAATGTATGACCACCTGTTCGCCTGGGCACGCCGCCCGTCACAGCGCACGACGCGGTCTGAACAGCAACTGATCGAGATGCGAACCAAAAGCCGGGGCAGGGGGATCGTGTTGGGGATCTACGACGAAAATGACATGCCGCTAGACCTGACGGTCAAATACCGAAACCGGAAAGCCAAGCCGTACAAGAGTTATCTGAAGGACTAACTGCGCCGCGCTTTCCACTGAACATATCGGGCCATGCCGCGTTCCAGCAGGTTCGGGGTCTTGCCGTCATCCAGATGCAAATCTCCACCACCGGCCCGGTACATCTCGGCAAACACATCCAGCACCTTGGATTTCACCATGCCGCGCAGTGGGACATGGGCCATCATGCCATAGGTCGCGGCCCCACCGGTTTTCGCGAGCTCGGGGTTGGCCCGCACGGTGGCAACGGCCTGCGCCAGATCGCTCAGGTATTCATCGGTGACGTGCCGGTGTTTGGCCGTCACCATACAGTGGATGCCGTCGGGATTCTGCACGCGATTGAGGCTCCAACCGGCGCGCTCCAATTGGTCCGCGACGGCGTAGATGTTCAGGTTTGGGTCGCTGGACCCATAGGCCAGCAGCGGCCCCTGCGGGTTCCCCAGAATGTGCAGCCCGTCGATGGCGGTTATCCCGGCTTTCAGCGCCTCGACCGCCTCGGTCGTGTCTTTGGCCAGACGGCAATACCCCTCGACCCCCAGCTTTTGCATCACGGCCCAGGCCGCCGCATAGGCCCCGCCTGGTCGCGTGCCCAGCAATGCGGGTGAGGCAAAAACGCCACCGGGCCAATCCTGACAGACGAACATCTGGTGCTTCAACAGGTCCAGATTGCGGTAAAGGATGGTCGAGGCCCCCTTGGCCGCATAGCCGTATTTGTGCAGATCGGCCGAGATCGACGTCACCCCCGGCACCCGGAAATCCCAATCGGGCAGATCGACACCGTTCCGCTCCATGAAGGGCAGGATCAGCCCGCCGACGCAGGCGTCGATATGCAAGGGAATGCCCTTGGATTGCGCGATCTTGCCCATCTCGGCAATCGGGTCGATGGTGCCATGCGGGTATTCCGGGGCAGAGCCCAGGATCAACACTGTGCCCGCGTCGATCATGCGTTTCAGTTTGGAAATGTCGGTCGCATAGTCTGCGGTCATCGGCAGCAGGCGGGCCTTGACGCCGAAATACTCCGCCGCCTTGAACCACGCCACATGCGCCGTCTTGGGCAGGATCATGTTGGGCCGCGTCACCTTGCGCGTTTTGCGGGCCATGTCGCGGTAGGTTTTGACCGCCATCAGGCAGCTTTCCGTCCCGCCCGCCGTCACCACGCCGCAGGTCTCGGGCCCGCCATGCAGCAACCCGGCCATGGTCGAGATGATCTGCGTCTCCATCCGTTTCAGGCTTTGAAATGCGGCGGGGTTCAACCCGTTGGCCGACGAAAAGGCGCTATAGGCTTGGGCGGTGAAGGCGTCGTGGTCGTCGTCGAGATGGTACACAAGGCTCCACGTCCGGCCCTCGCGATAATTGGGGTCGCCTTCGGCAAAGGATTTCAACTCGTCCAGAACTTCGGCCTCGGGTCGTCCCGTTTCAGGCAGTTTCTGATGATCCATATCCTATCCTTTCCCGGCCAAAAGCAGCGCCAGTGAAATGCCCAGATAGTTGCCGATGGCAAAGCCCAGAATGCCCGTCGCCATGCCCGACATCAAGGTCGCTGGGTTGCGCAAGCTGCGCGCGACCATGGGCACAAAGGCAGGCGACATGACCGCCGCGACCGAGGTGATCAGGAACGTATCTCGGTCGACCCCGGCGGTGCGTGCAAGCAGTGCGTGCAGACCGAAACTGCCGAAGGTGGCGATCAGCACAAAGCCAAGAATTGACAGATCCATATCGCGCAACTCGGCCAGGTCCATTGACGCCGCAACGCTGAATGAAAACACGTAAAGCAGGTACATGCCCATATGAGGTGCGGCCCGGTTTTTGCGCAAAGACGGTGTGACCGAACCAAGCAGACCCAGAGATGTCAGAAGAACCACGGTCATGACCTGCGAGGGCGCAAAGCTGAACAGAGGGGCCAGAAGCACCGCCGCGGCCACGCAAAACGCACTAACCAGAAAAGCGACCACCCCCTGACGGAGCATATTTGGCGCATTGGCCTCGACCGCGTCAGGAAGCTGCGTGTCGCGGGCAGCCGGAAACGGCTTAAGAAAGCGGGCAAAAACAAACGGGGCTAGCGTCAGAACAAACAGCAGGTAACCTGTGCCGACAACAGTATCGACGGTTGCAAACAGCAGATATCGGTTCTCGGGGATATCGAGCGCTAGTTTGATCGCGCCCATATTCGCAAGGCCGCCCGTATACATCCCCACTGCCATGCCGGAAAGCTGCTCACTCTGCGCGGTGCCGCCTGCTTGGAAAGCAAAGAAAAGGCCCGTTGCAACGAGCGTGACCGAAACAACGGCCAGCGCCATCGACAAGAGCGCAGAACCTGCGATCCGCCCCCATGCCCCAACGTCGACTCCAAACAGCAGCAAAGGCAGGGCCAGTCCTAAGGTAGCCTCCATGACCCCGTCACGGACCTGACCGGCCACGTCAGGCTGCAGACCAGACAGCCCCAACGCCAACCCGGCCATATAGCACAGCACAATCGGCCCCAGCCGCTCGGCCAAAGTCGAATGCCGTGCAAGCAGCATCATCGCGGCGGGCGCCAAAAGGTAGATCAGTGCGAAGACTGAGATCTCTGGCCGCATAGGTTCCCTCTCCCTGAAGGTGAGACTAGGCAGCACCTCGCGGTTCGCACAAGGTGGTCTGACGTAAGGTTCACGTTCCTTTCGGGTAAGGAAATCCGGGTATCGGGGTCGGTTTACGAAACGATTAAATCTGCTCCGATGGGCGCAAAGGCGGTTCACCCCAAAGCGGTCAGGCGATAGAAGGTTCGCCAAGAGCAGTTACCGGAGACCAAAATGGCCACGCCCAAACCCGTAGTCCTGTGTATTCTTGATGGTTGGGGATTGTCCGAAGACACTCAGGCCAACGCGCCATACTTGGCCGATACGCCAACATTCGATGCGATCATGCAGGGCCCGCATGCCACGCTGATAACGCATGGGCCGGATGTGGGTTTGCCCAGCGGTCAGATGGGAAATTCCGAGGTTGGGCACACCAATATCGGTGCGGGCCGTGTGGTGGCGATGGACCTGGGCCAGATTGATCTGGCGATCGAGGATGGCTCATTTTTTAACAACGCCGCGCTGCAAGCCTTCATTGCTAAGGTGAAAGCGACGGGCGGGACGGCGCATCTGATGGGGCTAGCCTCGGATGGTGGTGTCCATGGGCATGTGAACCACATCGTTGCGGCGGCCAAAGCGATCACGGATGCCGGCGTTCCGGTGGCTCTGCATGCAGTGACCGACGGGCGCGATGTCGCTCCGAAATCAGCCTTCACCTACATTGCCGAGCTTGAAGAACGCCTGCCTGAAGGCGCGCGTATCGTCACCGTCTGCGGGCGTTACTTCGCCATGGACCGCGACAACCGGTGGGAGCGTGTCAGCCAAGCCTACAACGCCATGATCAAAGGACAGGGCCGTGCCGGTACCTCGGCGCATGGGGCAGTGGATCAAGCCTACAACCAATCGGAGACGGATGAGTTCATAGTGCCGACCGTGCTGGAAGGCTATGATGGCGTCAAAGATGGCGACGGGTTCTTCTGCCTGAATTTCCGCGCCGACCGTGCGCGGGAAATCCTGCGCGCGATTGCCGAGCCGGGCTTTGACGATTTCGACACCGGCCCACGCGCGGTTCTGTCCGCCTTGTTGGGCATGGTCGAATACTCCGACGGCCACAACGCCTATATGACGACGGTGTTCCCCAAACGGGCCATCGTGAACACTCTGGGCGAGTGGGTGGCCAAGCAGGGATTGCGTCAGTTCCGTCTGGCCGAAACCGAGAAATACCCCCATGTCACCTTCTTCCTGAACGGTGGCAAGGAGGTCCCCGAGACTGGCGAAGATCGCTTCATGCCCAAATCGCCCAAAGTGGCCACCTATGATCTGCAGCCCGAAATGTCCTCGGCCGAGGTGACGGACAAGTTCGTTGAGGCAATCGAGGCTGGCTATGATCTGATCGTCACCAACTACGCCAACCCCGATATGGTCGGCCATACCGGAGATCTGAGCGCTGCGATCAAAGCCTGTGAGGCCGTGGATCAAGGTCTGGCTCGCGTGGTTGCCGCACTGGAAAAAGCCGGTGGGGCGATGATCGTCACTGCCGATCACGGCAATTGCGAAGTAATGGTGGATCCGGAGACAGGTGGCCCGCATACCGCGCACACGCTTAATCCGGTACCGGTGGCTTTGGTTGGCGGGCCCGAGGGGGCGACGCTCCGCACCGGGCGATTGTCGGACCTTGCGCCCACCTTGCTGGCACTGATGAACCTGCCCAAACCGCCTGAGATGACTGGGGAAAGCCTGCTGTCATGAGGGGTCTCGCCGCAGCCTTGGCGGTGCTCTTGTGTGGCTCGGCTAAGGCGCAGAACACGCCTTCTCAGGCAGCGCTGGCGGCGGCCGAGATGTTGGAACAGGCGTCAATCTCGCTGTCCGAGGCTGAAAGCGCCCGCGACCGGGTGCGCGCTCTGACAGTGACGATCCAAGCCTACGAGGCTGGGTTATCCGCCATGCGTGACGGGTTGCGCATGGCGGCCACGCGCGAGGCGCAGCTGTCGGCCGAGCTGCGTGCGCGGGAACAGGATGTCGCGCAGTTGCTGGGTGTATTGCAGACCATAGAAACGACCGCCCCGCCGGTGCTGATGTTGCACCCTTCGGGCCCCTTGGGGGCTGCGCGGGCCGGGATGATGCTGTCCGAGGTGACACCAGGCCTGAATGCCAAGGCGCAGGCTTTGGCACAGGATTTGCAAGAGGTTCAGACCTTGCGAGTACTGCAGCAGGATGCGGCGGAAACCCTGACAGAAGGTCTGACCGGCGTGCAATCTGCCCGCACACGCCTGAGCGAGGCCATCGCGGATCGCACCGGGTTGCCGCAGCGCTTTGTTGAAGACCCGATCAAAACGGCGATCCTGATCTCTTCGACCGAAACACTCGATGGGTTCGCAACAGGCCTATCCGAAATCTCGGAAGGGGAGATCGCGCAAAGTGACGACTCTATTCAAAGCCGCAAGGGCGAAGTGCCTCTGCCGGTTCAAGGCGTTTTATTGCACCGGGCCGGGGAAACAGACGCAGCGGGCGTGACGCGGCCGGGGCTCGTGCTTGGTGCGCGCCCGCGTGCCCTGGTAACAACGCCCACGGCGGCTACAATTCGCTACCGAGGTCCGCTTCTGGACCTGGGAAATCTGATCATTCTTGAGCCTCAGCCCGGCCTTCTGTTTGTCTTTTCGGGCTTGCAGGAAGTCTACGGAGACATAGGTCAAGTGATACCAGAGGGCACTCCGGTCGGTTTGATGCCCGGTGAAACGCCGGAAATCGGTGCTATTTTGTCAACTCGTGGTGATGGCACTGGAACTGACCGGTCAGAAACGCTCTATATAGAGGTCAGAGAAGATAACAGCCCCGTGGACCCCGAGTCGTGGTTTCGGACCAGCAAGGATGGATAAACGAGTATGAAGAAATTTGTGATGGCCGGACTGGCCGGAACGGTTGCAGGCATCATTGCAACAACTCAGATCGCAGGACCCCTGCTGGCGCAGGAGGCCGAGAGCAAGGCCAATGTCTACCAACAACTCGACCTGTTCGGTGACATTTTCGAACGCATCCGCGCGCAATATGTCGAAGAGGTTGAGCCGGAAGAGCTGATCGAAGCCGCGATTGACGGCATGTTGACCTCGCTTGATCCGCATTCCAGCTACCTGTCGCCTGACGACGCCGAACAGATGCGCGTCCAGACCCGAGGTGAGTTTGGTGGGCTTGGTATCGAGGTCACGCAAGAGGAAGGCTTTGTCAAGGTCGTCTCTCCGATTGACGACACGCCCGCTGATGAAGCCGGGATCGAGGCCGGAGATTTCATCACCCATGTGGATGGCGAAAGCATTCTGGGCCTGACGCTGGACAAGGCGGTTGAACTGATGCGCGGCCCTGTTGGGTCGGAAATCGTGATCACCGTTGTGCGTGAGGGCGAGCCTGATCCGTTCGATGTCACCATCATTCGCGATACGATCAAACTGACAGCTGTCCGCGCGCGAACCGAGGGCACCAGCGTCGTCATGCGTGTGACCACGTTCAATGATCAGACCTTCCCGAACCTGCAAGCCGGAATGGAAGAGCAGATCGAGGAAGCGGGCGGGATCGACAAGGTCAACGGCTTTGTGCTGGACCTGCGCAACAATCCCGGCGGCCTGCTGACACAGGCGATCAAAGTCTCGGACGCGTTCCTGAACGAAGGTGAGATTGTCTCGACCCGGGGCCGTGACCCGCAGGACGGCGAGCGGTTCAACGCGACCCCCGGTGATCTGGCCGAAGGCAAGCCAATTGTGGTGCTGATCAATGGCGGCTCGGCCTCGGCCTCCGAAATCGTGGCTGGTGCCCTGCAAGACCACCGTCGCGCGATTGTTGTTGGCACCAAGAGCTTTGGTAAAGGCTCGGTGCAGACGGTGATGCCGCTGCGCGGTGACGGTGCGATGCGTCTGACCACCTCGCGTTACTACACGCCGTCTGGCCGCTCCATCCAGGCGTTAGGTGTCAGCCCGGACATTATCGTAGAACAACCGCGCCCGGCTCCGGAAACCGAAGAAGAGGATGATCGTCCGGCACGTTCCGAGGCGGATCTTCGCGGCAGTCTGAACAATGACAGCCTCAGCGAGGATGAAATCCGCCAGATCGAAGAAGATCGCGCCAAGGCCGAAGCCACAGCTGAGCTGCGGGAAGAGGATTATCAGCTGGCTTATGCCATCGACATCCTCAAAGGTCTGTCGGCGTTCAATCCTGACGGTCCGTCTCAGTAAAATCCAAAGGGTCGCGCCAGGCGCGGCCCTTTCAACTTTCGATCTTGTGCAGCTTGGCTTCGTCTAGCATCAACGCCAGAAGAATGCCCAACGAGACCGAAATCGTGGAAAAGATGAACGCCATACTCATGCCGCTGTCAAAGGCGGTGGTGAGGGCGGATTTGACTGCCTCGACCTGATCCGCGTTCAGCTTTGCCATCACCGCATGCGCAGAGTCGGTGCTAAGGGAACCGCCATTGATCGCCCTTTGCTCGGCGTCGGTCAGATCAATGCCAGCGGCGGCAAGCTTGTCCCGCAGGGTAGACAGCGACACCGCATACATAATAGCCGTTGCACAGGCGACCGAGATTGCCCCGTAGACCAGATGCGTCATGAAGCTGAGGCCACCAACCAGCCCGGCGCGTTCGGGTTTGACCGCACATACCGCAGCAGTTCCGGACGGCCCGACCGTTAGTGTCGCGCCCAACCCGATCATCGCCATACCCGGCAGGATGTGGAAATAGCCCAAGCTGCTGGGCAGGATCACGATACTGGCCGATCCGACAGTCGCCAACACATAGCCCCAAAACAACAGGCGTTTTGGTCCGAAATCATTGTAAAGCGTGCCGGAGACGATCGACCCCACCGCCAACAGGATAGTCAGAGGGGCCAGCCCAAGCGCCGATTGGAAAGTCGTCCAGCCCAGCACCTTTTGCATGTATTGCGGAAAGTACAACAACGCAACGAAGGCGGCTGAGACGTTGAACATATTCAGGCCAAGCGTGATCAGAAACTCTCTATTCTGCATTAGTTGCGGCAGCAGGAGCGGTTCCTTCACCCGCTTTTCAACGCGCGGAAACAGCAGGAACAGAACGGCGCTGACAAAGAACAGCAGCAAAAGCGGGATCGACGACCAGCCCCAATCGGCCCCCACGTCCAACCCATAGAGCAACAGAAGCACGGCAAAGGACAGGATCCCCATCCCGGCAAAGTCGATATGTTCGCCCTGTTTGTGCTGGGTCTCCCGCTCCATCAAAATCAGTGCGGTTGCCATCGAGATGCAGGAGAACACGACGTTGGCGAGGAAGAAGTATCGCCATTCACCGAAACTGACGGCAAGTCCGCTGATCATTGGGCCAAATACATTGCCCGTGGTCACGCCCGCCAGGATCAGACCCATGACAAGCGCGCGGTGTTCCTGTTTGGAGACTTTGGTGGCCCCAAAGGCCAAGGTGCAGGGCCAGACGCATCCTGCACCAATGCCTTGCAAGGCACGCGCGCCGATCAGGAAATCGAGGCCGGGGGCGAAGAAGCACATCACCGAGGCAAACAGAAAGATCGACAGGCCGATGATCATCACTCTGCGGTGTCCGTACATGTCGCCCAAGCGTCCTCCGGCGACCATGGTCATGGCGAAGAACAGTGCGTAAATGTTCAGAACCCACTGGGTGCTGGTGATATCGCTGTCAAAGCTGCTTTCGATCGACGGAACCAGCATCAGAGCCCCGGTAAAGTCGATGCCGATGCCAAATGCGGTCACCATCAAGGCAATGACTTTGATGATACTTTTGCGATCCATGGCGGCTTCCGGAGTGTTGCGGCTGCCTCAATGATGCATGTAAATGGCGAAAAAGATAGGAAAACCCGGGTAGCGGCTCAGCTCGGGTCCCGGCAAATTCTGCGAAAAGCTCGCTTGAGCATGTCAAGCTCACCGCGCAATAGCTCGACTTCGGCGCGTAGGTCGTCGGCGGCAGGTTCGCCCGATATCACCGTGAAATCACCCAGTTTCCGGGCCGTTGAGCGCTCGGATATGACAAAGCTGTGGACCCCGTCCGACAGAGCCGCGACCGGCACCGGGATGGTCACGGTCCAGCCGTCCTCGGCATCCGAGAGAGTGACGCCCTCGACATCTTCGCCACGGTACAACACCTGTATATCCGGCTGGGTCTGGGCGCGCAGATGCCCTTGCCAAATTCCGTTCTCAAACCGGGTTCGGGTCAATAGTGGCTCAGTCATTCCCAAGGACCTCACAAATCAGCGCGATGGTGGCGGCACAAAGTCAGGTCACGCAGAGTGACTCTGTTCATGCCGGGGTTTTCAAGGATTAGGTCCAACCAGACCTTCTCGATCCGTTTCTCATTCAACGGTAGATGGGCCAGATCGAAATCGACGCTGGGCGACGGGTTGGTCAGATCAAGCTTGCGCAGAACCTGTTCGGTATTCGGGCCGCTCAGGATGTTCAGCCGGGCAAAGAGGTCAATCTCCTGTTCCGCGTCAATATGCGTATCCAGACGGATAAGGTGCTGGAGGCTCAGACCCTGAGAGGCGTCGCTAGGCAGTTGGATCGAAAGCGACAGAAAACTGCCTTCGAAACCAAAAACCTCGACCTCAAAGTTGAAAGGGGCCAGATCATTGGGCAGACGGTTGCGGTTCTGACGCAGGGCGATCTCGGCCTGTGGGCAGTCATGAAACACCTGCACCTGATCATTGAGGGACGCTTTGCGCGGGGGTGAGGCAAGGCCAGGGGTTGTAAGGGGCCAGCGCCACAGATCGGGGCGCCAGCTCCAATCCGTGCCGATCGGTTTGGGAAACTGGTTCGAGCCGACTTGAGGGTCGCGCAGCCGCATATCTGCCGTGTCAATCACCTGCCTAAGCTGTGTTTGCAGGGCGCGCGCACTGTCGCGCTGGCGTCGCAGTTCGGCCTGAGGGGCGTTAGCCGCCATCTGCGCGGCATTGCGCCAGCGGTCCAAAACCCTGCGGTGAAAATAGCGTTCGAGAATCCTGCCCATGGTCCCTTCGTCCGACGTAGGACCTCTTTAGTCAAAGACCGGGCGGGGGACAAACCCGGAATTTTGATCTGTCGGATTTCGGTGGGTGTAGGCACCGTCGGTTCTTGCATTACGTCGGGTCTGTGCTTAGGGTCGGGCCTCTTGAAAAAGCGGGTCGCCAGCAACCACGCCACGCATCAGTTTTTCATTCGACAAGGCCCGGCCATGGAACCCACCCTGTTTTCGTTCATTTGGAAACACTCCAAAAAACAACAGCTTGTGCTGTTGGTTCTGACGGTTCTTTCGTTTCCGTTCCTTTATGCCTCGCTTGAGCTGCCCAAGCAGATCATCAACGACGCCATTGGTGCGCCCGCGGATACGGTCACGATCTGGGGGGTGACCGTCACGCAGATTCAATACCTTATGATCCTGTGTTTTGCCTTTCTGGCCACTGTGATCGCCAGCGGCTTGATGAAGATGCGCATCAACACGATGAAGGGCGTTCTGGCGGAACGGATGCTGCGTCGCTTGCGATTTACGCTGATCAACCGGTCGATGCGCTTCCCGAAATCGTATTTTGCCACCACCAGTCAGGGTGAGCTGGTGTCGATGATCACTTCCGAGGCCGAACCTATGGGTGGTCTGATGGGCGACGCCATCGCTCAGCCGGTGTTTCAGTTCGGTCAGATGATGACCATCGTCACCTTCCTGTTCATGCAGAGCGTCTGGTTCGGGCTGGCCAGTATCGCCCTCATCCCGCTACAGGCGTGGTTGATCCCGAAACTGCAACGTCAGATCAACCTGCTGAACAAAGAACGCATTCAGGAGGTCCGCCACCTGAGTTCCGAGATCGGCGAAAGTGCCGCTGGGATCAGCGATCTGCGCACCAATGGTGGCTGGCGCTACCGGTTGGCGCAGTTCAGCTACCGCCTGGGGAACTTGTTTGAGATCCGCTTCAAGATCTACAACAAAAAGTTCTTTATGAAGTTCCTCAACAATCTGATCACTCAGATGACGCCGTTCCTGTTCTACTCGGTCGGTGGATATCTGGCGATCACGGGTGAGGTGACTGTGGGTGCTCTGGTCGCCGCTTTGGGGGCGTACAAGGATCTGAGCGGCCCATGGAAGGATCTGCTGACCTATTACAATCAGGTGCAGGACATGTCGCTGCGCTGGGAGATCGTGACCGAACGCTTCGCCCCGTCCAACATGATCCCGGAACATCTGTTCGAAGGCCGCCCCGAGGTCATCCCGCACCTCACCGGCGATATCGAACTGCGGAACATCACCGTGCGCGATGATGACGGTAAAACCATTCTGGAAGACATCGATCTGAGAATTCCCAAGGGCGCGCGGGTGGCGATTCAGTCGACCAACGCGGCCGAACGCACCGCTCTGGCGCAGCTTTTGACGCGTGAGGTGGTGCCGGTTCAGGGCGAGGTAATGTTGGCCGGGCACAATCTGAACGAACTTCATCAGGCAGTGATTGCTGCTCGGATCGGTTACGCCTATTCGCGGCCATATCTGTTCGATGGAACTCTGGGTGACAACCTGCTGATGCCGCTGCGCCCCCATCCTCAGCACGAGACTGAGGCCAAGAAGGCCCCGACCCGCCGCCAGATCGAGGCCGTTCGGTCCGGCAATCCAATAGATTCGCTAGAGGATGAGTGGGTCGATCCGGGGCTGGCCGGGCTGGACGATATCGACGACATCCGCGCGTGGTGGTTCCAACTGGTCGAGGCGATGGGCATTGACGAGTTCATGTTGCGACGCACCCTTCGCACGCAGTTTGATCCGAAACTGCATCCGCGCCTGTCGCAAGAGCTTGTGAAACTGCGCGAGACCGTAGCCCTGAAATTGCAGGACAAGGGCCTCGATCGCTATGTCTATCGGTTCGACCCGGATCAGTTCAATCCTGCGGTGCCTTTGGGTGGTAACTTGCTATTTGCAACGCCCGCGCGGGATATCACACCCGAGTCTCTGGCTGGTGATCAGCGGTTCCGCAACATGTTGCGCAGCCATGATCTGGCCGAGGAAGCAATGAACATGGCCAGCACCGTGATCGAGACGTTGGACCAGGCCTTTGGTCGCGATGGCACCGATCACCCGCTTTTCCTGCGGTTGGGCATGTCCAAAGACATGTATCACCGGCTTTTGGACATCAAGGATCGCCTGAAAACCAAAGGGGCTGATGCGGTCTCAGAACCGGATTGTGCGCTGATGCTGACAGTACCGTTCCTATTGACGGCCGAGCAAATTGGCCCCGACTTTCCGGATGAATACAAGGACAAGATCCTTGCGATCCGAAAACAGCAATCCGCCGCCATGCATGAGGCGCTGGATGGGATGTTCGTTCCATTGTCACCTGACGCCTACTTCCCGCGCCTGACCGTGATCGAGAATGTCCTTTATGGGCGCGTTTCCCTCATGGCAGGCGCCCACGCCGAAGAGATTGAAGATCTGGTTGCCCAGGCCGTGAATGAGGCCGGTCTGCGCCGCCGCGCTGCGGCCACCATGTTCGACCTGCCCTCGGGTTTGGGGGGGAACAACCTGCCTACGGTGTTCCAAGAACGCGCATCTTTCTCGCGTGCGGGTATCAAGCGCCCCGATATCCTGATCCTCGATAAGGCGCTGGCCAGCCACGATTCGGAAAGTCGCCTGCGCACCCGGCTGCGCCTGCGGGAATTGCTTCCCGAGTCGATCATGATCTTCATGGAGGATCACTTTGCTCATCCCGAAGCCTATGACCTGTTCGTCGAGGTCAAGGATGGCCGCATCGATGGTGTCTCACGCACGCCCGTTCTGCATCAGGAGGGGGCTACTGCCGACCTCAGCAGAAAGCTCGAAATCATCTCGACCACCGAGCTTTTCTCGGGCATCGACGCGCGAAACCAACGGCTGCTGGCGTTCTCGGCGCAATGGTATGACGTCGCCGCGGGGCAGGTGATCTTCTCGCGCGGGCAGACGGCGGACGCAGCCTATCTTTGCATCCGGGGTCAGGCCCGGTTGGACTGGTCGGATGAAGATGGCAACAAACGCCCCATATCGATTGTTGAGCCGGGTCGCTTGATCGGGGATCTGTCGATCATTACCGGTGACCGCCGGCAACTTGATCTGGTCGCTAACAAAGATTGCGCCTTTCTGCGTATCGGAGCCGAAGAACTGCGCGCCGTTGTCGAAAGCGACGCCTCGGTCGCGACGCAGTTGCTGCAGACCGTTGCGGGATACCTGACCACGCTCGCCACGCGCGTGAACACGGTTGCAAACCCGGCGGATGTCTTCCCGGACGTGGTGCAGGAAACCATTCTTGACGAGGCCGATGACAATGATTGAACCCGCCGCCTATGCCGCGCATGAACATTTGGTGCGCGACGCCCGCGCGCGCCCTGATCTGTGGCGGCTGCTGGTCGGGCTGGCGATTGTTTGCACGCTCTATTTGGCGGCGAACACTGTTCTTTTTGCGGTTATAGGCGCCCTCATCCCCCCCTCTCAGGCCCAAGGGTTTTTGCGCGGCACGTCCCCCCTCGCGACATTTGTCCTGCTGGCCAGCTTTGGGTTTCTGACGATTGGCGTTGCTGTTGCTGCAAAACAGATGCAGCAAAGGTCGCTCTGGGCGATTCTCGGAGAGCGTCGTTTGGCGATCAGTCAATTCACACAGGTTTTGGTGGCCTTGGTGGTTCTCGGTCTGGCACTGGCAGCCCTACCGCCTTACGGAATGGGGGATCCGCTGACCCAGAACCTGGCGTTCTTGACCTGGATCGTACTGCTGCCGTTCGCGGCAGGCGCCGTGCTGATTCAGACCAGCGCCGAAGAGATCCTGTTTCGCGGCTACCTGCAGCAATCTCTGGCCGCGCGGTTTCAGTCACCGCTGATCTGGGTAGGCGTGCCTTCGGCCTTGTTTGCAGCGGGTCACTATGCGCCGGGGATTGCTGGCGACAACGCGCTGCTGGTTGCAGTCTGGTCCTGTGTGTTCGGCGTTCTGGCGGCTGATCTGACGGCTCGTTCTGGCACTTTGGGCCCAGCTATCGCCTTGCATTTCTTCAATAATGTGATCTCTCTCCTGATTATCTCATTGCCCGATACGCTCAGTGGTCTGGCCCTTTTCGTGCTGCCCTACGATATGTCGGACGGTGGAGTATTGCGGCAGTGGTTGTGGGTGGATTTCGGCTCGATGATGGTTTGTTGGCTGACAGCACGACTAGTCATCAGGCGCTGATTGCATTTCTTTCCGTAGCGTCTTATTTGACGTCAACGCCGCACAATCCAAGGCTCTGATATGAACTGGATCACAAACTACGTCCGCCCCCGGATCAACTCGATCTTCTCGCGCCGAGAAGTGCCAGAAAATCTGTGGCACAAATGCGATGAATGCGGAACGATGCTGTTCCATCGTGAATTGGCCGAAAACCAGAACGTCTGCACCCAGTGCGGTCACCATATGGCAATCACACCGCGTGACCGCTTTGGCCACCTGTTCGATGGCGGGATTTTCACCGAAGTTGCGGTGCCTGCGCCCAAAGATGACCCGCTGCAGTTCCGCGATCAGAAGAAATACCCCGATCGCATGAAGGCGGCCCAGAAGAAAACGGGCGAAAAAGAAGCCATGCTGGTCGCTACGGGCGAAATCGGGCGTACCCCGATTGTTGCGGCGGCGCAGGATTTCTCGTTTATGGGCGGTTCGATGGGCATGTATGTTGGCAACGCGATCATCGCCGCCGCGCAAGAGGCGGTTAAGCTAAAGCGCCCGCTGATCCTGTTCTCGGCCGCCGGCGGTGCCCGGATGCAGGAAGGCATCCTGAGCCTGATGCAGATGCCGCGTACCACCGTGGCCGTCGAGATGCTGAAAGAGGCGAACCTGCCCTATATCGTCGTTCTGACCCACCCAACCACCGGTGGTGTGACTGCATCTTACGCGATGCTGGGCGACGTGCATATCTCGGAACCCAACGCGCTGATCTGTTTTGCGGGTCCCCGCGTGATCGAGCAGACCATCCGTGAAAAACTGCCCGAAGGGTTCCAGCGCGCCGAATATCTGCTGGACCACGGTATGCTCGACCGCGTGACCAAACGTACCGAGCTGCGAGAAGAGCTGATCACCATCACGCGCATGCTGATGAACCAGCCTCCTGCGATTAAAGGTGATTTGCCCGCGCCGGAACCGGAAGAGGCCGCCGCAGACGCACCTGCTGAAGATACGGATCAGAAATGACCGCCCAAACATCGGACGCCATCCTCGACCGGATGATGGCGCTGCACCCCAAGATCATCGACCTGACCTTGGATCGCGTCTGGCGTTTGCTAGAGGCATTGGACAACCCGCAAGACAAGCTGCCGCCGGTGATCCATATCGCCGGAACCAACGGCAAAGGTTCGACCCAAGCGATGATCCGAGCCGGGCTTGAGGGGGCAGAGCTGTCGGCCCATGCTTATACCTCACCGCATCTCGCTCGGTTCCATGAACGTATTCGTCTAGCCGGAGAGCTGATCTCGGAACCCGACCTGACGGCGGTGCTTGATGAGTGCTACGCAGCCAATGGCGGCGAAAACATCACCTATTTCGAGATTACGACCTGCGCGGCCCTTTTGGCCTTCGCACGAGCCAAGGCGGATTACACCCTGCTCGAAGTCGGCCTCGGCGGACGACTGGACGCCACCAATGTGATCGAAAAACCTGCCGTGACGGTGATCACCCCGATCTCGATCGACCACGAGCAGTTTCTGGGCAATACGCTGGCGAAAATCGCCGCTGAGAAGGCCGGTATCATCAAACGCGGCGTGCCTTGCATCGTCGGCCCGCAACCTGATGAGGCGATGGAGGTCATTGAACAGACCGCCGCACGCCTCGGCGCGCCTCTCGTTGCATATGGTCAACATTGGCACGTCAGCGAAGAAAATGGTCGCCTGGTTTATCAGGACGAAACCGGCTTGCGTGACCTGCCTCTGCCCAACCTCTTGGGTGCCCATCAGATTCAGAACGCAGGCGCGGCCCTGGCCGTTCTGCGCCACCTCAGCCTTGGTGACGCCTCTTATGAGGCCGCAGTAACCAAGGCTGAATGGCCCGCTCGAATGCAACGCCTCAAAACCGGCCCGCTTGTGCGAGCCGCAGGGCAGGCCGAACTTTGGCTGGACGGAGGGCACAACGCCGCGGCAGGCATCGCTTTGGCCGAGGTTCTGTCGAACCTGCCGAAACGCCCGACCCATATGATCTGCGGTATGCTGAACACCAAAGACGTGACAGGTTACCTCGCGCCGCTTGCCAAACAGGCCCAAAGCCTGACCGCCGTTTCCATCCCAGGTGAGGCCGCAACCCTCAGCGCCGAAGAAACAGCCGCCGCCGCTGGTAAGGTCGATCTGTTTGCATCAACCGCCAACAGCGTGGCCGAGGCGCTCGACTCAATCGTCGCCAAAGACCCGCAGGCGCGTATTCTGATCTGCGGGTCCCTCTACCTTGCAGGCAATATCCTGCGCGAAAACAGCTAAGATCCGCCCGCAGGGCTTCATCTGGCTAAAAATATCCCGGGGGAGCCGCCAGCGGCGGCGGGGGCAGAGCCCCCTACTTCCCCCAATCCTGATCCTGCATCTCCCGTAGGCGAGACGCGGTACGCTCAAATTCAAAGGTCCCTTCGCCCTCAACATACAGCATCTCGGGCTCCGCCGCTGCAGAACAGATCAACCGCACCCTGGCCTCATAGAGCGCGTCGATCAACGTCACAAAGCGTTTGGCCTCATTGAAGTTGTTGCGCGACAGACGGGGAATATCCTCAAGCACCAGAACCTTGACCGTTTCGGCGATAGCCAGATAGTCCCCAGGCCCCAGCATTCGACCACACAGGTCGTAGAACGAGGCCCGCGCGACCCCATTGCGAAAAGCTGGCAGCTCAACAGCGCGGCCTTTGACTTGAAGGACCAAGGGCTCGGCGGTACCACCGGACAAATCCGTCCAGACGGCGCGAATCTTCTCACGCGCTTCCGGGCCGATTGGCGAGAAATAAACCGGCGCGCCTTCAAGGCGGTTTTGGCGGTAGTCGGTCGGTGAGACCAACTCCCACACCTGAAGCTGCTCTTTGATATGAGCGATGAAGGGCAAAAACAGCTGTCGATTCAAACCGTCCTTGTACAGATCATCCGGATGCCGGTTCGACGTCGTTACGATGACCACCCCCCCCGCATGTAGCAGATCAAACAGGCGTCCGACGATCATGGCGTCCGTGATATCGGTGATCTGCATTTCGTCAAACGCCAGCAGCTTGACAGATTTCACGACCTCTTGCGCGACCGGGGCTAGCGCGTCTTCGACACCATCTTTGCGTGCCTTGTGCATACCCGCATGGATTTCCTGCATGAACGCGTGAAAATGCACCCTCCGCGCTGGTATGTCTTCCATCGCATCGACGAACATATCCATCAGCATGGACTTCCCACGCCCAACCCCGCCCCACAAGTACAACCCTTTGGGTGGTGGCGGAGCCTTGCGGAACAAGCCTCGCTTCACCGGTGCGCTCAACTCGGCCCTGATACGTTCAAAATGCGGCAGAACAGCTTCCTGCGCGTCATCCCGCGTCAGAGACCCATCGGAGATACGTTCGTTATACAGCGAAATCAGATCCGTCATGGGTTTGAGCCATAGCGCCCGCACTACGCGTTGAAAAGCGGGCATTTTCAGGCACGCATCAATTTTCCTTATGTCGAACCGCAAATCTACTGAATTGACGGGGCGACGAAAAACAGTAGCGTCGCACAACTTGTTTGTCTGAGGTCCCCATGCCGCACTCCGCACGTCTGCTGAATCCGATTCTGATCGTGGGCTGTATCATCATTACAATCAGTTTTGCGGTGCGCGCTTCGTTTGGGGTGTTCCAGATCCCGATCGCATCTGAGTTCGGCTGGCTGCGCACCGATTTCTCAATGGCCATTGCGATCCAGAATCTGGCCTGGGGGATCGGGCAGCCGATCTTTGGCGCCATCGCTGAAAAGATCGGCGACCGAAAGGCCATTGTGCTTGGCGCGCTGACTTATGCCGCTGGTATGGTGCTTTCAGCCTGGTCCATCACTCCGTTTGAACACCAGATCTACGCATGGTTGGTCGGGTTTGGCATTGCAGGGACCGGCTTCGGCGTGGTTCTGGCTGTTGTTGGGCGGGCATCCTCTGACGCGAACCGATCCATGTCTTTGGCCATCGTCACTGCTGCGGGCAGTTTCGGTCAGGTTTTGGGCGCGCCAACGGCCGAATGGATGCTGACCTTCCTGCCCTGGCATCAGGTCTATATCGTGTTCGCCGTCGCCATTCTCTGCCTTGTGCTGATCCTGCCCTTTATGCGCGCGCCTCAGCAAAGCAGTAAGGCCGAGTTGGAAGAAAGCATGGGTCAAATCTTAGGGCGTGCTCTCCGAGACCCGTCTTACACGCTGATCTCACTTGGCTTTTTCAGCTGCGGTTATCAGCTCGGCTTTATCACAGCTCACTTCCCGGCATTCGTGACCGAGATGTGCGGCCCCATCCAGCCGGGTGGCGTGCTGCATTCGATAGGCATAACGACCACGTCCGCCTTGGGTGCGTTGTCTATTTCGCTGATCGGACTGGCCAATATCGGCGGCACGCTTTTGGCAGGCTGGGCTGGGAACCACTTCCCTAAGAAATACTTGCTGGCCATCGTATATACGGCGCGTACGCTGGCTGCTGTCGTGTTCATCATGTTTCCGATCACCCCAATTTCGGTCATCGTTTTTTCGTTGGCTATGGGCTCTCTCTGGCTGGCCACAATACCACTGACATCCGGTCTGGTCGCGCATCTCTACGGTCTGCGCTACATGGGTACGCTGTATGGAATTGTTTTCCTCAGCCACCAACTTGGCAGTTTCCTTGGTATCTGGCTGGGCGGGCGGATGTATGACGTCTATGGCGACTACACAATGGTTTGGTGGATCGGTATCGCCGTGGGCGCGTTTAGCGCGATTGTCCACCTGCCTATTCGCGAGAACCGAGGGCCGACCCCCGCCGCTGCCTAGCTGGGCGCACCCGTAGCGCGGCACGCGCTGCCTGGCCCAACAGGCGAGGGCGCATCTTTGATGCGGCCTCAACTGGCGGGAGGGTCAGCCGCGCAGCGCCGCCCGCAGTTCTCGCTCCAACGCATCCAAGAACCGCGAGCGATCGGCTTTTCCAAACGGTTTGCCGCCACCCCCTGCGCCCAGAGGGTTTGCAGCCCGAAGATCCGCCATCAGGTCTCGCATCGCCAGTTGCTGGCCGATATTGGCGGCGGTGAAAGCCTCGCCGTTGGGCCGTAGCACTCGGGCACCGGCCTCGACACATTTCGCAGCCAATGGGATGTCCGAGGTGACCACCACATCGCCGGTTCCGCAACGCTCGGCGATCCACTTGTCGGCCTCATCCGCGCCCTCGGCCACAATGACGACCTGCACCAGAGGGTTTGCCGATGGCCGCAACCCGCCATTCGACACCAGCGCCATAGGCACTTTGTGTCGGGTGGCGACCCGCTCAGCCTCGGCTTTCACAGGGCAGGCGTCTCCATCGACATAGAGCGTTGTCACGCTTTCTTCGCCTCTTTCTTGGCGGGTTCAACAGGCTTTTTCTTGACCTTGAACTCTTCGGGGATCGGCATCCGATTGAAGGCATCCAAACCCGCGATCTTATAGGCCTCGGCCAGCGTCGGATAGTTGAACGTGTTCTGTACGAAGTAATCCACGGTGCCTTTCAGATTCAGCACGGCCTGCGCGATATGTATCAACTCCGTTGCGCCTTCGCCCACGATCTGCACACCAAGCACCCGGCGGGTTTTCAGGGAAAACAGCATTTTCAACATGCCATGTTCCAACCCCATGATATGCCCACGCGAGGTTTCGCGGAACCGCGCCACGCCGACCTCATAGGGGATGCCGCGCTCCTGCAACTCTTCCTCGGACATGCCGCAGGTTGAGATTTCGGGCACGGAGTAAATGCCATAGGGATACCACGGGCTTTCCGGCAGAGTCGGGGTTTCAAGCGCATGACACGCCGCCACGCGTCCCTGTTGCAACGAGGTTGAGGCCAGCGAAGGATGCCCGATCACGTCTCCCGTAGCGTAAACATGCGGCACTTCGGTCTGGTAGGTCTTGCGGTCCACGCTGATCCGGTTGCGGTGATCGGTTTCAACACCAACAGCCTTCAGATTCAGTGTCGAGGTCGCGCCCATGCGTCCGGCAGCAAACAACAGCATCTCGGCCCGGACGTGACGACCGTTCTCAAGGGTGACCTCGACATGCTCGCCCGCATCTTCGATCTTTTCGACGGCCGAACCGAGCCGCAGATCCACTCCATTTTCGCGGATCTGATGTGTGAAATCGTGGATCAGGCGTTTGTCGATGAAATCAAGGAAGGTGTCGCGAGGCTCGATCAGGGTGACACGGACATCCAGGGCCGAGAACATGGTGGCGTATTCAACACCAATCACCCCGGCACCGATCACGACCAGCGACCGAGGGATCTCGGCCATTTCAAGAAACTCATCGCCATCCACAACGGTTTTGCCGTTGAACGGCACATAGTCCGGGCGATAGGTTTTTGTTCCGGTCGCAATCAGAAACTTTGCGGCGGTCAGGCGGGTTTTCTCACCGCTATCCGTCGCCACCTCAATCTCATGCGGACCCGTGAACGAGGCCAGCCCGTTCAGAGTATCCACATGGTTTCGGTTGAACTGATGCTCCAGCACGTCAACTTCGTGGTCGAGTGTCATGTGCAGCCGGGCTTTCAGGTCTTCGGCGCGAATCTGTTCCTTGACCCGGTAAGAGCGGCCGTAAAAGCTGCGCTCACGCCAGCCCGAAAGGTTCAGCACGGTTTCACGCAGGGTTTTGGACGGGATCGTGCCGGTATGCACCGAGACGCCGCCGAAACGGTCGTGCCGGTCGATCACCAACACTCGGCGCTTCAATTTGCCCGCCTGAATTGCCGCAGACCGGCCCGAGGGGCCAGACCCGATGATGATCAGGTCATAGTCATACTTGCTCATGCCTCAGTCTCCGTACAGCGCTTCGGCGTGGAACGTGATGTGGTCTTCCATGAAGGTGGACACAAAGAAATAGGAATGGTCATAGCCTGGTTGCAGACGATAGGTCGCCTGCTGGCGGCGCTCGGCGATGGCCGAAGCCAAAGTTTCGGGGCGCAGGAGGTCGATGAACTGGTCGTTCGCACCGGTGTCGATCAGGACAGGGCCGTCAAAACCGACCTCTTTCATCAGGAGCGAGGCGTCGTGCTTGGCCCAAACGGCCTCATCATCGCCCAGATAGGCGCTCAGCTGTTTGCGGCCCCAATCCGCGCCGCTCGGGTTCGAGATTGGCGCAAAGGCCGAAACCGAGCGATAGCGTCCCGGCAGGTTCATCGCCAGTGTCAGCGCACCATGGCCGCCCATCGAATGGCCGGTGATTGCCTGACGATCCATGTCGATGGCAAAGTTCTCGGCGATCAGCTCGGGCAGTTCCTCGGCCACATAGTCCCACATGTTGAAATGTGGGGCCCACGGGGTTTGCGTTGCGTTGACGTAGAAACCCGCGCCTTGGCCAAGATCATAGTCTTCGTGGTCGGCGACGCCTTCGCCGCGCGGAGAAGTGTCGGGGAACACGATGGCGATGCCCTGTTCGGCGGCCCAGGCCTGTGCACCGGCCTTGGTCATTGCGTTTTCATGGGTGCAGGTTAGGCCAGACAGGTACCACAGGACCGGAACGGGGCCGTCCTTGGCCTCGGCAGGCAGGAACAGGCCAAAGGTCATATCGCATTGGCAGGTGGTCGAGGCATGGCGGTAGACACCTTGCACACCACCAAAACAGGCATTTTCCGAAAGGGTTTCCATCTGGTAGAGTCCTTAGTCTAGGGTCGCGCCATGGCTATCGCCCAAAGGACGCCGCGTAAAGTGCGGCAGTCACCCTGTGCATGACTTTTTGGTGGGGTTGCGTGCTCACAAAGCGGTAAGCCATCCGATGATCAGCGGAACCGTCAGAATACTGGCCGCCGTAGACAGCAGGATCGCCGCCGAGGCGCGATGAGGCGCAACACCGTAATGCGCGGCTAGCATGTAGACATTGCCCGCAACCGGTAGTGCAGCGGCGGCAATCGCAACCGTGGCAGAGAAGGTATCGACTGGAACCAGCCAAAGCAAGGCGACGGCGACACAGGCGGGGTGTACGATCAGCTTGCAAAAGCTCAGCCAGCCCGCGATTTGGACCCGCTCGGCCGATTTCCCAGCCAGCGAGGCGCCGATTGCGAATAGTGCTCCGGGCGTTGCGGCCCCACCCAGAATGGTCAGGAAATCGTTCATCGCGTCGGGCACCGGAATCTGCAGCGCTGACCAGGTCAATCCGGCTGAGATCGACACGATCATCGGATTCTTGAGCAACCCAACGCCGATCAATCGCAGCGTTTTGACCGTTAGCTTTCCGTCCCGGCCGCCATTGATCAGGATCACGATGAGCGAGGAAAACACCACCAGATCTACCGCGAGGATCAGCATGACAGGCCCGATCGCGGCCTCAGACAGCAGCATGGCCAACATCGGCAGGCCGAGAAACCCGACATTGCCGATTGCAGCACACTGGGCCTCAACCGCAGCGGTGGGGATGTCGAGGCCCCGTATCCAAGCCACCAGCGACGCCAGAGCATAGACCGCCAGTGTGCCGATCAGATAACCGATGATCAGCCGCCCATTGAAGATCTCGGCAAAGGGCAGAGTGGCGGCAAAGCGAAACAGCATGGCCGACAGGGCAAAGAAAAAGACGAATTTCGTCAGATAGGCGGTGGCTTCCTCAGTGAAAAACCGCGTGCGCCCGGCCCAGTAACCCAGGCCGATGATCACGAAGAATGGAAGGGTACGCAGAAAGATCTCGACCATGGGTACCCTCCTAACATGGATTGCGCGACCTGCAAGTCACGGATCGAACAGCGTTTTGGGTGACGGCCCGTCAGAAAACACCAAGAATCCTTGTGTCTGAACAGATCGGTTTATAAATTCGATCCACAACCCGCTGAAGGAGCCATCATGACCCAATCCGCCACCATCCTGCGTACCGGCCGAAAATTCGACCAGGTACTGCGCGGGGCCCGAGAAGTTTTTCTCGCGGATGGGTTCGAGGGGGCCAGCGTGGACGACATCGCGCGGGCGGCGGGTGTCTCAAAAGCGACGCTGTATAGCTATTTCCCCGACAAGCGCCTGCTGTTTATTGAGGTGGCGCAAACCGAGTGCCGCCGCATGGCTGAGCGTGTGATCTCGATGATCGACGAAACCAAACCCGTGCGTGAGGTTCTGACGATTACCGCGACGCAGTTGGTCAGCTTTTTCGTGTCGGATTTCAATCGCCAGATTTTCCGCGTTTGCGTGGCTGAACGGGATCGGTTCCCGGAACTTGGACGCGTTTTTTATGAAGCTGGGCCTCAGAACGGTCAGCGCAAGATGGTTGAGTATCTGGACAAGGCTGTCGCTAAGGGCGAATTGGTGATCGAGGACGTGACGATCGCAGCAGAACAATTCGCCGAGCTTTGCAAAGTACGCCTATGGCTGCGCGCCGCCTTTGGCATTCAGGAAGAGTTCTCCCAGGCCGAGATCGACGAGGTTGCCCTGCAAGCTGTCGACATGTTCATGGCCCGCTACGGCGTTTGACAAAGTGAAATGGCCTGCAGCCCCATCTGCAGACCATTCCCACTCGTTAAAAACATACTCGTTACCTGAGCACCCACTCACTCGATAAAAGTTTTGGCCAACCGGTCACTGATGGGCTGTGACAGATAGGCGATCACGGCCCTCTCGCCGGTATTGACGAACAGATCAGCCGGCATACCGGGTACCAGATTCAGCGCGGCCACCGCCTCGGGCTGCTGGGCATCCAGTTTGACCCGCGCCTTGTAGTAGGGCTCGCCCGTGCGTTCGTCTTCCAAAGCATCGGCGGAGATGTCGAAGATCTTGCCGCTGGCCTCGGGGACGTCTGCCTGTGCGAAGGCCGACAAGCGGATGCGGGTGGACTGGCCGATCCGCAGCTTGTCAATATCACCGGTTTTGACCCGCGCCTCGACAATCAGCGCCTGATCCGCCGGGACAATGTCCATGATGTGTTCGCCCGGACGAATGACGCCGCCCGTGGTCGAGGCCGCCAGATTGACCACCCGCCCGCTGGTCGGGGCCAACAGCTCGATCCGCTTGCGACGCTCGGCGGTGCCTGCATATTGCGGGCGCACGAGATCAAGCTGCGCTTCAACCACCGCAAGCTCACCCGCGATCACCTCATCCCGCAGCTTTTGCTGGCTGATCAGCGTCAGTTCCAGCTCTCTAACTTGATTTTCAGCCTGCGCGATCTGGGTGCGCAGCGAAGCATCGACGCCGTAGAGACGCTGCAGCTCAATCTGGCGCGAGCTGACGCGGGTGGCTGCCACCAACCCCTTGTCCAGCAGGGTCTGCAGGTTGGTCAGTTCGGTCAGCGTGATCTCGATCTGATTCTGGGTTCTGACGCGCTGCTCGGTCAGCCCCTGCGCCTCATCCTTCAGGCCCGAAATCCGCTGCTCGTTGATCCGGGCTTCTGTCTGGCGGGCGCGGGCTTCGACGTCAAACAGCTGTTTCTGCGTCAGATAGGCGGACGTCCAGTGCAGCCGCTCCATACCCGCCTGAAAACCGGCCATGGCCGAGGCCTCATCAAACCGATCCTGACCGCTCATCTGTGCCAGAAGGCGGGCGCGGCGCACCGAAAGTTCACCCATCTGGCTGCCCAACACGTTCAGGTCGACGTCGATATCGGTGCTGTCCAGCCGGATCAGGGGTTGGCCTGCCTGAACGAAATCTCCGTCGGCAATCAAGATGTCACGGATGATGCCGCCGTCCAGATGCTCCACCGTTTTGCGATCACCTTCGACCACGAAGGAGGCCGGGGCAACCACCGCGCCGTCCAGTTTCGAGGCGAAGGCCCAGTAGGCGCTGCCTCCGACAAAGGCCATCAGGGTGATGACGCCAACCCAGACATAGCGTCCGATCCGGGGGGAGGCGTCCGAGATATCGATGAACTCTGCCTCATTCAGAGACAACGCATTGCGAGAGGCGTTGTACGGGACAATCTGTGTCATTGGGCTGCTCCTGTGATTTGCGTTTCCGGGACGGGCTGAGGGGTAGGGCGGGTGCCCTTGCCTGAACTGTCCAGAACATTGCGGCGATTGACTTTCAGCACGTCATCCTTGTCGCCAAACTGGGTCTGGGACCCGTTGCGCATGACCATGACCTTGTTGGCGGCCTGCAAGGTTGCGGGGCGGTGAGTCATGACAATTGCGATGGAGCCGCGGGCCTGAGTGGCCAGAATGGCATCGCGCAAGGCCTGTTCCCCTTCGGCATCCAGATCCGAGTTCGGTTCGTCCAGCACCAGAACAAACGGGTCACCATAGAGCGCGCGGGCGAGGGCCAGACGCTGCCGCTGACCGCCGGACAGAAAGAACCCTTGACCAATGCGCGTTTCATAGCTGTCGGGCAGGGCGCTGATCATTTCGTGAATGCCAGCTTCCTGCGCGACGCGAAAAACCTCGGCGTCGTCGATGGCGACCGAGAAACGGGCGATGTTTTCGCGGATCGTACCGTCGAACAGCTCAACATCCTGCGGCAGGTAGCCGATCTGTTTGCCCAGATCCTCGGTGTTCCATTTCGACATTGGGCTGCCATCCAGCAGAACCTCGCCCCGTTGCGGGTGCCAGATCCCGGCCAGCATTTTGCCCAGCGTCGTCTTGCCCGAGCCGCTATGGCCAATGACAGCCAGAACGTCGCCTGCGGCCAGATCAAAGTCGATACCCCGAATGGTGGCATTGATCGCGCGCGGCGGACCGGCCTGAGCAATTTTCGCGTCCAACGTCTTGAAAGCGCGGGGCAGGTGCAGGTTGGGTGTTTCCTCGGCGAAGTCCTCTGTCAGCGCCTTGATCTTGGCGTAGGAACCGCGAGCGGCCAGAAAACCACGCCATTGGCCGATAAGCTGGTCAATCGGCGCCAGCGCCCGCGCCAATACGATGGTCGCGGCGATCATGACGCCTGCAGTGGATTCGCCCGTTATGGCAAGGGCTGCACCCAGACCCAGAATGGCCGATTGCAGGCCCATACGGATGGTCTTGGACAGGACCGAAAAGCCAGCGATACGGTCAGCCGCGCATGTTTTATGCGCGTGCGCGTCGATTTGCAGGGCGGTCCAGCGACGCACCAGATCGGATTTCATGCCCAGCGCGTGGACCAGTTCGGCATTACGATCCGAAGTCTTGAACAGCGCGTCCGAGCGTCCTCGGGCCTCGGCAGCGTTTCGCATCGGTTTCTGTGCGCGTGCGTTGTTGATCAGCGCCATGACGGTCAGGGTGACGGCTCCGGCCAGTCCCAGCAGACCCAGCAGCGGGTGCAGGACATAGAGGACCAGCAGGTATATCGGAATCCACGGCGCATCGAAAAAGGCGGTCAGGGTCGAGCCCGAGATGAACTCGCGAAATCCGTTGACGTCGTCGACCAGATTCTCGGCGCTCTGCGCTTTGCCCTGAACCCGGCGGCGCATGGCGGCCCCCAGAACGGGCGCACCGACGGCCATTTCGAACCGGGCGGCCAGGCGGCCCAGGATGCGCATCCGCATCAGTTCGAGACAGGCGATAACGACAAAGACGCCGCCCAGCAAAAGGGTCAGCGCCATCAGCGTGTCGACATTCTGGCTGGTCAGGACCCGGTCGTAGACCTGCAGCATGTAAAGCGGCCCGGCAAGCATCAGCAGGTTGAGAAACAGGCTGAAGAAAGCGACGGCAACAAACCCTTTGCGCAACGAGGCCCATGCGGTTTGTACGGGGTTGGATTTCTGAAACATCGTCTTGCCCTTTTCCGGTTTGGCAAACGGGGCGGCCAAAGCCGCCCCGTCCGTTTTCGATTAAGCGACGAAGTCGTCTTCGGTCAGGTCGGTGGTGTTGACGCCCGCCAGACGGACCGATCCTTCGGTGCCGAACGAGATCACAGCGTCGTTGCCATCCTGAGCAACATTCACCGCGCCGCCGAAGTCGGGACCGAAATCGCCAAACTGCAGCTGGTCGAGGCCAACTTCGAAGTCCTGGATCACGTCGTTTCCGAAGTTTGCGCCGAAAGTGAAGGTATCCGAGCCTGCGCCACCGATCAGGATGTCATTGCCAACCTCACCCGAGATCAGGTCATCGCCGTCGCCGCCGCTGAGTTTGTTATCGAGATCGCTGCCGATGATGATGTCACCATCGTCGGACCCGATCACATTCTCAATCGACTGCAGAACATCGACTTCGATCTGGTTGTCGATGACGTCCTGACCGATGACACCGGTGCCGCCTGTGGCGTTCACATCCAGCGTGGCGCCCGCATCCACCAGCGTATCCTGCACGACCGGGCCATTGTTGCCAGCCGGCGCGTTGTGCAGATGGATGGCCGAGACAACACCCGGGATCGGCGTGTTCAGGTCGGCCTCGTTCAGGCCCACAACGCTCAGCTCGCTGGAATAGGTCACCTCACCTGTGTTCAGGTTCTGGGTGATGACCAGAGAGGCCTCGCCGGTGGCTTCGCTGTCCGAGGTCGGCCCCGGTTCCTGCGCCGCGTCCAGACCGCCGCTCAGGGTGACGGTGCGGATGCCATGCTCGGTTTCGACACTGTCCACCAGCAGCTGCCCGCGGATTTCGCCGCCGGGGAAGTCCGATGTGTGGATGTTGTAGTACAGGTTGCCCTGAAGCGCCTGTTCCACAAATGCCGCACCATTGGCGATGTTCGCGCCGAACTGACCAGGGGCAGAGACCACGGCGTCCTTGATCGAGACATTGAAGCCCGTATCGCGGGTTGCTGTGCCATTGCCATTGGCGCCTAGGCGCACCTCGACCGCGACATCCAGATCCGAGAAGTCGGCCGTGTCGATGCCGTCGCCACCGTCGATGAAGTCATTGCCCAGACCACCGGTCAGAACATTGTCCGCATCGCCAGCGATCAGAACGTCGTCGCCTGCGCCACCATCGATATTGCCGTTGGTGGTGCCTAGATCGACAAAGATGTCATCGCCCACGCCCAGCAGAACGTTGCCGGTGATCACACCTTCGTCGTTATTGACGATGGTCACGTCACCCGCATCCAAGGCGTCGATTGCATTGACCGTCCCGCGGATCTCACCTTCGTTCAGGATCGCCCCCAGAAGGTTCAGGCCACCGTCAACGCGGATACCTGCGGCCGCGTCCGAGGTCTCGGACCCTGCGATCAGGCCTTCGTTGACGACCACCCCGGCAAATCCGGCCTCGGACTGGCTGGTAAACAGGCGCAGACCATCGCCGATCTGATTGCCCTCAACCGCGTCGCCGCGACCTTGCAGAGTGCCTTCGTTCAGAGTGGCTGCTGACACGATATCGCCTTCGACATCGCCGGTTTGCAGCGACACGGCCGAGCCGTTGTTGCCCAGACCTGCATCAACCAGACCGGTGTTGCTGAAGGTGTAGTTGTCGGCAGTGCCATCGGCATAAACGGTGCCATTGCGCTGGTTGCCGGTGCCGAGGATTTCGCCTTCGTTGACGACCTCAAGCCCCTCACCGTCGATATTCACCGCACGGCTGTCCGACGTAACGGTTCCACGGTTCACAAACGAGCCGCCGGTGTGATCGCCAGTTCCGAAGTAGACGCCGTTTTGTACACCCGCGAAAACACCGCCTTCTTCGTTGACCAATTGGCCTTGGAAGTTAACGTTGTTCACCGCGCGGAACGCACCGACGGTTCCGTTTGCACCTTCCGACAGGACGGTGCCTGCGTTGGTGATGGAGCCGGTGAACGTGCCTGCGTTGCCGACATTGCCGATGCGGATACCGTCGCCTGCGGCATTGGTGCCCGCTGCCGCGTTGCCGCGACCCTGGATCAGACCGTCATTGTTCAGCGTGAACGCATTCTCGCCTGCGATCTCGGCGCCAAAGCCCGAACCTTCGTTGCCTTCACCCGCATCGACGACGCCGGTTTCTTTGTTGTTGAAGGTGAAGTCTTGCGCGGTGCCATCGGCATAGACGGTGCCGTTGCGCTGGTTGTCGGTGCCGACAATCTCGCCTGCGTTGTTCACTTCGAGGCCGATGCCGTCGATATTGAAAGCGCGGCTGTCGGACGAGATCACCCCGGTTTCGAGATTGTTGAAAACACCACCAGTGTGATCCGCACCTTCGCCGGCAACCGGGTTGCCGAAATAGACACCGTTCTGAACGCCCGAAATCTGGCCCGAGTTGTTGAACTCACCCTGGAAGGACACGCCGTTGACGAAACGCACACCGGCAACGGTGCCATTTGCGCCCTCGGAGTCGATAATGCCCGAGTTGTTAATGACCGCATCGGTGACGCCGATGTTGCCCACATTGCCGACCCGGATACCGTCGCCTGCCGCGTTGGAGCCTGCCGCCGCATTGCCGCGACCCTGAATGGTGCCTGCATTGTCCAGCGTGAACGAGGATGCGCCATCCGCAGTTCCGCCGATTTCAACGCCAAAGCCCGACCCTTCATTGCCTTCGCCTGCGTCGATCGTGCCTGTGACCAGGTTGTTGACTGCGAAATCATCGGCTGTGCCGTCGGCGTAGACGGTGCCGTTGCGCTGGCTGTCCGTGCCAAGGATATCGCCGCCGTTCACTAGGTTCACACCCGTACCGTCGATATTCACCGCGCGGCTGTCGGATTGGATCGTGCCGAAGTTCAGAACATCCAGATCATGCGTGCCCTGACCGATATTGAGCCCGTTTGCAGCCCCCTCGATCACCCCGGTCGAGGTGTTCAGGATCTCGCCCTCGGCGCTTGCGCCGTCCGCAATGCGGATACCGGCTGCGTTGCCTTGCGTGCTTTCTGATGTGATCAGCCCGCTGTTGAGGATCTCGGTCTCGAGGATCGTGCCCTCGGCCCCGTTGTTGATGCGGATACCGTCACCGGCCAGACCGGTGTTCGATGCCGCCTGACCACGGCCCTGAATGGTCCCGCCAAAGCCGTTGAAGATATCGGTTTCCACACGGTCGCCGACCTCGTCCCCGACCTGAAGCGAGATGCCAGCACCCTGATTGCCTTCGCCAGCATCCACGGTTCCGCCCGTGAAGTTCGAGATCGAGATATCCTCGGCGGTGCTGTTGGTGTAGATCGTGCCGTTGCGCTGATCTCCGGTGCCAAGGATGTCGCCGAAGTTGCGCACATCAATGCCTTGGCCCTGAATATCCACGGCACGGCTGTCGGAAGAGATCACGCCGCCACGGAAGTTGTCCAGGCTGCCCGAGCTGTCGGGGCCTGCAAACTGAACACCGTTAAAGTCGCCCGAGATCTCACCAAAGTTGCGCACAGCGGCGCTGCCGGTGAACTGAACGCCGGTGGCCAGTGCGTCGGGGCCGCTATTGGCCTCGATCACGCCCGAGCGGAAATTGAACACGTCAACATCCTCTCCCTGGGCCTGAACGGCGGCGACGGCGTTGTTGGTGACGATCTCGCCAAAGTTCAGCAGGCGCGAAAAGTCATTGGCCAGAACAAAGGCGGGCGTGTCATCCACGATCGTGTTCTGGAAGAAGTTGTTGAAAAGGGTTTGGCCGTCACGTGTGGTCTCTTGCGCCAGTGTTGACGTAGTCAAGAGACGGGCGCGCAGGCTTTCTACGAATTGGGACAGCATGGGTCACTCCGTCTGGTTTGTTGCGTGATGCAGGTGGCCCGTTTGATCGGGCAACCGACGCAACAAATCAGTAGGCCTGGCCCGTGGTCAGCGGAAATTCATGTTCCAAATTGGGGGTATAACCAACGCAAATACTCACGGGTTTCGTGAGGTCTTCGCTGGTCAGGGCCTTGATTCAAACGGCGATGCGATGGGAAAACGCGGGTCGCTCACTTATTTGATGACGAAGTTTCACCTATTTGTGACGAATTGTGGGGGTCAAATTCGCCTCAAACCGCTGTCCGGGCTTCTGAAACAGGGGGGCAGCGCGTAGTGTCTCAGGTACCTTGACCTATTTGATTGTTTGAATTGCCCCGCCATGAACCTCAGAGACCTGGAATACGTCATTGCCATCGCCAAGCACGGCCAGTTCAGTCAGGCCGCATCAGCCTGCAACGTGTCCCAGCCGGCGATGTCCAACCAGATCAAGAAACTCGAACAGGAGTTGGGGGTCGAGCTGTTCCTGCGCCTGAATAATGAGGTCCGCCCAACGGCCTGCGGTGCGCGGATCGTCGACATCGCAACCCGGATGCTGAATGACGCGCAAAAGATCCGCGACACAGCGACCGAGTTTCGCGACCCCGAGGCGGTGCCCTTCACCATTGGAATGACTCCCACGTTGGCCCCATATCTGACGCAGTATTTCTCGGAGCTGTTCAGCACTTTGTTTCCGCGCATGCGGGTGACAATGATCGAAGACCTGCCGCAAAAGATGTTGAAGATGGTCGAAGATCACACGCTGGATCTGGCGCTTGTCGCTAAGATCAACAACAGCGACGCGCTGGATTTCACCTCAATCTGGTCCGAGCCTCTGTTTCTGGCACTGCGCGAGGGGCATCCGCTGCATACTCTGCCCTCGATTTCTGCCGATGAGGTGCCAGTGCATGATTTCATCCGTTTGCCCCATAGCTTCGGCTATGCGCTGGAAGATCGGTTGCCCAAGCAGGATCCCTCCAGCCGTATCAGTAAGCGCTTTGATCTGACCGCTTTGCGGTTCGAGACGATCTGCCGTCATATCTGCCACTCTGACGATTGCACGATTGTTTCCGCCCTGGCGGTCGAGCAGTTCAAGCGGGATAACTGGCCGCTTTGCTTTATTCCGTTCGAAGGGCCAGGCCATCTGCGCGATCTGGGGGCGGCGACGCGACCGAATTGCCCGCGCAAACCGATGCTGGCGCGGATCGGAGAATACATCCGCGAAAAACCCCCGATCGGCGTGATCCCGACCTATCAACCCGAGCACGTTGATCCGCCGAAACAGCCTGCGACGGTCTGAGCGTATTCGACCAAGGGGTTAGTAGGTGGTCCGCATCTGATAACCTTGATGGAAGGTCATTCTGACGAATGTGACCGGTTTGCTTTGGAACCATGTCGTGCGTTCCAGTTGGAACAACGGTGTGCCCGGTGGCACTGACAGAAAGTCCTGCAACTGCCCGGTGGCCGGAACCGCCGAGAAGGCGATCTCAGCATTGGAAAAGGGAACCTCGGATAGCAGCCATTCATTGGGGCCGGTGGTCAGAAAGCTCTCATTCAGCACGTGAGGTACGGCATCAACGCTGATCCAACGCTCTTCAAACTGAAAAGGGCGGTTGTCTGCGTGATGCATGCATTGAAGATGCAGGATTTGCGCGCCTTCCTGCAGGCCCAGCTTGGCTTGCAGCCACGCTGGGCAGTCGATCTGCGTACGGCTGACAAGCGCATAGCGATACTCGGCATTCATATCCTCGATCGTCTGGCGGACAACGGTGATCGGCAGTTTGGCCTGTTTGACCGGGGTCGTGACAACCCGGGTGCCGCCTTTGCGCTTGCGGGTGATGATGCCCTGTTCCGCCAGCTCTCGAAGCGCGCGGTTCACGGTAGCTCGGGCGCAGCCGAACTCGGCGGCCAGTTCCAGCTCGGTCGGAAGCAAGCTTCCCTGAGGCCAGATGCGGCTTTGGATACGGTTGATCACCTCGTCACGGATATCCTGAAAACCGATGTTCTTCTGTTCCGTCACGATCTGATCCCGTTTCCTCAATAAGCTTATTCATAATATGTATTGCAGGCGACCCTCGCGTAAAGAGGATGCCTAGCGTTACAAGTGAGGCAGTATCTCGGCTATGGCTTTTCTGTACCGCGTCACTATCTGGTCGCGTGCCACGTGATGCCCATCCTTGACCCTATGCCGCCCAGCCGACCAGAGGTCGGTCACCATTCCGTCCTGTGCGGCAAACACAAGCCCGTCCAGTAACTGGTCAGGTCGCAAAGCGCACAGCGCCGGATCACTGCTGTCGATGGCAACAAGGTCCGCCAAGGCGCCCTCTGCGATCTGCCCCGCGTTGCGTCCCAGCGCTTGCGCTCCACCCGTCGCGGCGCCGCAATAGAGGGTTTGTCCGACGGACCCTTCGCCGACTACCATCACATTGCGCGACAGGTCACGCAGGCGTTGGGAGTATTCCAGCGTCCGAAGCTCCTCGGTCAGTGAAATCCGCACGTTCGAATCCGATCCCACACCGAACACGCCGCCTGCGGTCAGATACGTCGCGCCATTGAACGGGCCGTCGCCCAGATTGGCTTCTGTGATTGGGCAAAGGCCTGCGACAGCGCCGGACGCCGCCAATGCGCGTGTCTCTTCATCGGTCATGTGTGTGGCGTGGATCAAGCACCACTGCCTGTCGACAGGGGCATTACCCAGCAGCCATTCGACCGGGCGCGCGCCCAGGCCAGCCTGCACCTGCGTAACTTCCTTGGGCTGCTCGGCTATGTGGATATGAACCAAACCGGTGTTATGGTTCAGCACTTCTTTCAGATCGGCGGGTGAGGTCGCGCGCAGGGAATGCGGGGCAATACCCACCCGGACATCCTCGGGAAGTGAAGCGCTGGCCGCTTTGGCCTCGTCCACCAAGCGCAGGAAACGGGTCACGTCGTTGTCGAACCGCTGTTGCCCGAGTTCCAAAGGCACTTCTCCGACACCGGCATAGGAGTAGAGGACGGGCAGATGCGTCAGGCCGATGCCTGTTTCGACGGCGGCGGCCATGATGCGGTCGGATAGCTCGGCCAACCGTTGATAGGGCGCGCCTCCGGATTGATGGTGCAGATAGTGAAACTCTCCGACGGAAGCGAAACCGGCCTCCTGCATCTCCATATAGACCAGTGCCGCGATGGCCTGAATCTGATCGGGCGTCAGTTGTGCAGTAAATCGATACATCACATCGCGCCACGTCCAGAAGCTGTCGCGCCCGGCACGCCGGTATTCAGTCATCCCTGCCATGGCCCGTTGAAAGGCATGGCTATGCAGGTTGGCCAGCGCAGGCAACAGGGTGTCGACCGTGACATCTGCGTCCTGCGCTTTTGCGCCTGCGACCACAGTGGCGATATGCCCGTCTTTCAAATCCAGCCTAACATTTTCTGCCCAACCTGTTGGTAGCAATGCGCGCTTCGCGAAGATGGTCATTTGGCTCTCCATTTAATGGATAGACATAAAACATATTGGAATGTACTAGAAAAGAGAGAATTGCATCCACTGCGAGAATCAAATGCCCACAACCCACATCCTGAAGGACTTGAGCGCCGCAACCATGGTGGAGAATGGCGCGCCTTATGGGGTGATCGAGTCAGCGGCAATTGTGATCGAGGGCGAAAAAATCGCATGGGTTGGGCCGCAGGCCGCATTGCCCGAAGCCTGTGCCGGGTTGTCTGAGACGTCCTGTGCAGGGCGTCTGGTGACACCCGCTCTGATCGACTGCCACACGCATGTGATCCACGGCGGCCACCGCGCGGTCGAGTTCGAGATGCGCTTGAATGGGGCGAGCTATGAAGAGGTCGCCCGCGCCGGAGGCGGCATTATCTCGACGGTAACGGCCACGCGCGCCGCCACTCTTGACGACCTGATCGCTCAAGCGCTGCCGCGCGTGGATGCGATGCTGGCCGAAGGTGTCTCGGTCATCGAAGTAAAATCCGGCTACGGTCTGGATCGCGAGACCGAATTGAACATGCTGCGCGCCGCGCGGGCTTTACAAGACCACCGTCCGGTGCGGGTCGTAACCAGTTTTCTTGGCGCCCATGCGGTGCCGGTGGAGTACAAGGGCAATCCGGACGCATACATAAGTGAGATTTGCATTCCAACCCTGCGCGCCGCCCATGCCGAGGGACTGGTCGACGCACTCGATGCCTTCTGCGAAGGGATTGCCTTTCTGCCCGACCAACTCGTGCCATTGTTTGATGTGGCGAGAGAGCTTGGCCTGCCAATCAAACTCCACGCCGAACAGCTGTCCAATCTCGGCGGCGCAAAGCTGGCGGCCAGCTACGGCGCACTGTCTGCGGATCATATCGAATACCTCGATGATGAGGGCGCGGTGGCAATGGCTCGTGCAGGCACTGTTGGTGTGATCCTGCCCGGTGCTTTCTATACCCTGCGCGAAACGCAATCGCCGCCCATTGATCTGCTGCGCAAGCACAATGTCCCGATGGCTTTGGCGACGGATTGTAATCCGGGTTCGGCCCCGATGACCTCTCTGCTTTTGGCGATGAACATGGGCTGCACCCTGTTCCGCATGACGCCCGAAGAGGCGCTGAAAGGCGTGACCCTCAACGCGGCCCGCGCGCTGGGTTTGCACGATTGCGGCCAGATTGCACCCGGCATGCGCGCTGATCTGGCGATCTGGAACGTCACTCACCCGGCCGAGCTGTCCTATCGCATCGGCTTCAATTCGCTACACACTCGCATTATCGGAGGCGCAGTTTGACCACCCTGACCCTTACACCCGGCGCTGTTTCTCTGGCGCAGTTGGAGCAGGTGTTCTTAGACGAATGCGCCGTGCAGCTAAATCCGGTATGCCATCCCGGCATTCTGGCTGCCCACGCGCGCATCGCGGATGCCGCTGCGGGTGAGGCCGCAGTCTACGGCGTCAACACAGGCTTCGGCAAGCTTGCCAGTGTCAAGATTGCGGCCGAGGATACGGCGACCTTGCAGCGCAATCTGATCCTGTCGCATTGCTGCGGCGTCGGCCCAGCGATCCCGCGAGCGCATGCGCGGTTGATGATGGTTCTGAAACTGCTCAGCCTTGGGCGCGGAGCCTCGGGCGTGCGGCTGGAATTGATCACGCTTCTCGAGGCAATGCTGGCCAAGGGCGTCACCCCTGTGATCCCCGCACAGGGCTCGGTCGGGGCCTCTGGTGATCTGGCGCCGCTGTCCCATATGGCCGCTGTCATGATGGGCGCGGGTGAGGCCGAATATGGCGGCAAGGTGATGCCGGGGGCTGAGGCGCTGGCGGCAGCTGGCCTAACGCCGGTGGAGCTTGGCCCGAAAGAAGGCCTCGCGCTGATCAATGGCACCCAGTTTTCGACCGCTTTTGCATTGGCGGGCCTGTTCGGCGCGTGGCAAGCGGCGCAGAGCGCGCTGGTCACCTCGGCTTTGACTACGGATGCGATCATGGGATCCACCGCGCCCTTGCAGCCAGAAATACACAGCCTGCGCGGCCATCGCGGCCAGATTGAGGCCGCAGCCACCATGCGCGCCATGCTGGCCGGATCGGTGATCCGAGAAAGCCACCGCGACGGCGACACGCGCGTGCAGGACCCGTATTGTATCCGCTGCCAACCGCAGGTCGTCGGTGCGGCAATGGACGTTATCCGACAGGCCGCCACGACGCTTGAGCTTGAGGCGAACGCCGCCACCGACAACCCTCTGGTCTTGTCCGAGGCCGGGTTGATCGTCTCGGGCGGTAACTTTCATGCCGAACCAGTTGGTTTCGCCGCCGACATGATCGCGCTGGCCGTGGCCGAGATCGGAGCCATCGCCCAACGCCGCATCGCGCTGATCGTGGACCCCGTCCTCAGCTTTGATCTGCCGCCGTTCCTGACGCCTAATCCGGGGCTGAACTCGGGCCTGATGATTGCCGAGGTCACGACGGCGGCTTTGATGAGCGAGAACAAGCATCTCGCCAACCCTTGCGTGACGGATTCGACGCCCACCTCGGCCAATCAGGAGGACCATGTCTCAATGGCGGCCCATGGCGCGCGGCGTCTGGGGCAGATGGTGACCAATCTGGAACGCATTCTGGGGGTTGAACTGCTCTGCGCCACGCAAGGGATCGAATTCCGCGCGCCATTGCCCACCAGTGAGACGCTACAAGACGTGATGGCTCGGTTGCGTGAGGTGGTGCCGCCTTTGGGGGACGACCGCTATACCGCGCCGGATATCGAGGCGGCCTCAACCCTGATCTCTAGTGGCGAGATCGCTCATAACACTGGTGTTGCCATGCCGGAGTTGGGCGCGTGATAGATCCGGTTGAGGTCACCCGAGGCGATAGCCCTATTGTTCTGGGCCTGCCCCATACGGGCACCTATGTGCCGCCCGAGATTCAGACCAAGCTGAACGTGCGGGGCAGGGCGCTGACGGATACGGATTGGCATGTCCACACGCTCTACGACGGGTTGTTGCCCGGGGCGACGACGGTTCGAGCGAGTTTCCACCGCTATGTGATCGACGCCAATCGCGATCCGTCGGGCGTGTCGCTCTATCCCGGTCAGAACACGACTACACTGGTTCCGCTGACCGATTTCGATGGGAATGGGATCTGGGATCAGCCGCCATCCGACAAAGACATCGCAGATCGCCTCGCCGTGTTTCACGCGCCTTACCATGCAGCGCTAAACGCCGAATTGGATCGGGTTAGGGCGATCCACGGCATTGCGGTCCTCTATGACTGCCACTCGATCCGCAGCACCATTCCGTACCTGTTTGACGGAGTTTTGCCCGATATGAATCTGGGCACAAATAACGGCACGACCTGCGCGCCTGAGATCGAGGCAGCGGCCCATGAGTTTGCCGCTTCATCACCCTATAGCACCGTCTTGAACGGAAGGTTCAAAGGCGGCTGGACGACGCGCCACTATGGCCGCCCGGCCGAGGGTCTCCACGCCATTCAGATGGAGCTGGCCCAATCCTCCTACCTGACGACCGAGCGCCCGCCATGGTCCTATGACGACCGCAAAGCCGACCGTTTGCGCCGCTGGCTATTCGACATTCTGGACGCCGTCCAAGACACAGCATTGGAGCTTGCATCATGACCGACCCTCGCAAGAACACCCGTGATATCTATCCACCCACCGGGCCAGAGTTGAACGCCAAAAGCTGGATGACCGAAGCGCCGCTGCGGATGCTGATGAACAACTTGCATCCGGACGTGGCCGAGAACCCGCATGAGCTGGTTGTGTATGGCGGCATCGGGCGCGCGGCACGGACGTGGAACGACTTTGATACGATCGTGGCCAGCCTCAAGGATCTGGATGAGGATGAAACGCTGGTTGTGCAATCCGGCAAACCCGTGGCCATTGTGCGGACGCATACGGATGCGCCTCGGGTGCTGATTGCGAACTCGAACCTCGTGCCGCATTGGGCCAATTGGGATCACTTCAACGAGCTCGATAAGAAGGGTCTGATGATGTACGGCCAGATGACCGCTGGCTCGTGGATCTATATCGGCACGCAGGGCATCGTGCAGGGTACCTATGAGACCTTCGCCGAGGCCGGTCGTCAGCACTATGGCGGTGATCTGACCGGGAAATGGATCCTGACTGGCGGTTTGGGTGGAATGGGTGGCGCGCAGCCTTTGGCGGCGGTTTTCGCCGGGGCCTGCTGTCTGGCAGTTGAATGCAACCCCGACAGCATCGACTTCCGCCTGCGCACCAAATACCTGGATGAAAAGGCCGAAACGCTGGACGAAGCACTTGAGATGATCGACCGCTGGACCAAGGCGGGTGAGGCGAAATCCGTCGGCCTGTTGGGCAATGCTGCCGAGATCTTCCCCGAGATTTACGCCCGGATGCAAGCCGGCGGCATGCGCCCCGATATCGTCACCGACCAGACCAGCGCCCATGACCCGGTCAACGGCTACTTGCCGCTGGGCTGGACCATGGCTCAGTGGAAGGACAAACGCGAAAGCGATCCCAAAGCGGTTGAAACCGCAGCGCGCGCCTCGATGAAGCAACATGTTGCTGCGATGGTCAATTTCTGGAACGCGGGCGTGCCGACGCTGGATTACGGCAACAACATTCGCCAAGTGGCGCAGGACGAAGGGCTCGAGAACGCCTTTGCCTTCCCCGGTTTCGTGCCCGCCTATATTCGCCCGCTGTTTTGCCGCGGGGTCGGCCCGTTCCGCTGGTGCGCCCTGTCTGGCGACCCCGAGGATATCTACAAAACCGATGCCAAAATGAAAGAGCTGTTCCCCGAGGACACCCATCTGCACAACTGGCTCGACGTGGCGCAGGAGCGTATCGCCTTCCAAGGCCTGCCTGCGCGGATCTGCTGGATCGGTCTTGGGGATCGTCACAAGGCCGGGCTGGCCTTCAACGAAATGGTCCGCACCGGAGAGCTAAAGGCCCCGGTTGTCATTGGTCGGGATCACCTCGACAGCGGGTCCGTGGCGTCACCGAACCGTGAGACCGAGGCGATGAAGGATGGCTCGGACGCTGTTTCCGACTGGCCGTTGTTGAATGCGCTGGTGAATACGGCCTCAGGCGCCACATGGGTGTCTCTGCACCATGGTGGTGGGGTCGGGATGGGCTTTAGCCAGCACGCGGGCGTTGTGATCTGTGCGGATGGTACCGATGCAGCAGCCAAACGGTTGGAACGGGTTTTGTGGAACGACCCGGCTTCGGGCGTGTGGCGTCACGCGGATGCGGGGTATGAGGATGCCAAGGCCTGCGCCCGCGAACACGGGCTGCGGTTGCCGGGTATTCTGGGATAGGCCTCGGTCAGCGATCAGCGAATTGATGCGTCATATTGAACTTGTGATGCCTGCCGGGTTGCGTCGTGACTTTTTGTAGATAATAAACTCGACGCAACGCAAGCTGCCGAGAGTTTTATAGATAAAATGATCATCCCTCATTCCGGCTGGACCAAAAAATCCGCGCAAGCTGTTCATGATCTTCCGCTGATGGACCTGTTGTTCCGGGCGCAAACCGTCCATCGTGAGCATTTCGACCCCAACAAAATCCAGACCTCGAAGCTGCTGTCGATCAAAACTGGAGGCTGCGCCGAGGATTGTGCCTATTGCTCGCAATCGGCCCGCAACGGCTCGACCCTGCCTGCCTCCAAACTGATCGAGGTGCAGCGAGTTCTGGCCGAGGCGAAGAAGGCCAGGGATGGCGGCGCGACGCGGTTCTGCATGGGCGCTGCCTGGCGTGAGCCCAAGGCGCGGGACATGGCAGCTTTGGTCGCGATGGTCGAAGGCGTCAAGGCCATGGGAATGGAGACCTGTATGACGCTGGGCATGCTGGACGACACGCAGGTCGTGCAGCTGCGCGATGCGGGGCTGGACTACTACAACCACAATATCGACACCTCCGAGCGCTACTACTCCGAAGTCATCACAACCCGGACCTTCGCCGACCGGATCGATACGATGAACCGAGTGCAGGAAGCAGGAATCAAGGTGTGTTCCGGCGGCATTCTGGGCATGGGCGAGCATACGGGCGACCGCATCGATATGCTGTTGACGCTGGCCAACATGCAGCCTGCTCCGGATTCGGTTCCGATCAACATGCTGATGCCGCAGGCCGACACACCTCTGGCCGATGCCGAGCCGATCGACCCGATCGACTTTGTGCGCATCATCGCAACGGCGCGTATCCTGATGCCAACCTCTTATGTTCGCCTGTCCGCAGGCCGTAGCGAGATGAGCGACGAGATGCAGGCGATGTGTTTCCTCGCCGGTGCGAACTCGATCTTCGTGGGCGAAACGCTGCTGACGGCGGAAAACCCCGAAGAGGACACCGATATGGTCCTGTTCGCCAAACTTGGTCTACAGGCTGAGAAAGCCGGGGATCAGGCGGGCCGGGAAGCCGCTGAATGAAGGCTGCTGCTCGGCTCGATTCCATGCTCGACAACTTGCAGGCTCGGCATCGCCGCCGGGTCCTGACGCCTGCGTCGGGATTGGATTTCGCGTCGAATGACTATTTGGGCCTTGCCGGATCGCAACTACTGCAAGAGGCTGCGCAAGAGGCCTTGGCGCGCGGTGTTCCGGTTGGGTCTGGTGGTTCGCGTCTATTGCGCGGCAACCACGCCGAGCATGAAGCGCTTGAGGCCGAGGCCGCCGCGTTCTTCGGGGCCGAGGCCGCTTTGTTCATGGGTGGCGGCTTTCAGGCCAATCAGGCGATTTTCGCAACCCTTCCTGCGGCCGATGATCTGGTTCTCTACGACGCTCTGGTTCACGCCAGCGCACATGAGGGCATGCTCTCTTGCCGGGCCGATCTGCGGTCGTTTCGGCATAATGATGTCGGCGACGCGCGTGAAAAGGCGCAGCTGTGGCGGGCCGAGGGCGGTGCGGGCCAAATTTGGATCGCAGTCGAGAGCGTCTATTCGATGGAAGGGGATCTGGCCCCTCTGACCGATTTGGCGGGTTTGGCGCGGGAACAGGACGCCGTTCTGGTCGTCGACGAAGCCCACGCGACCGGCGTGTTCGGACCTCGGGGACGGGGGCTGGCGCATGACCTCGACTGCCATCTGTTGACGCTACACACCTGCGGCAAAGGTCTGGGCGTTGCCGGAGGGCTGATCTGCGGCCCCAAGGTCATGATCGACACGCTGATCAACCGCGCACGCCCCTTCATCTTTGCCACCGCGCCGTCGCCTTTGAATGCCGCTTTGGTTCGTACGGCCCTTGAGGCGCTGGCTACTCAGACAGGTCTGGTCGACGCCGCCCAGAAGCGCATTGACCATGCCCATGATGCGGCGCGCGCGATTGGAATTGCTGAGGCTGCGCTCAACAGTCTGATCATTCCTGTCATTCTGGGCGATAATGCGCGCACGATGACGATGGCACAGACCTTGCAAACGCAAGGGTTCGACGTCAGGGGCATCCGCCCGCCAACCGTACCGCGCGGAACGTCGCGGTTGCGGATATCCATCACCGGCAACGTGGATCGCGCCGATATCTCGGCCCTGTTTAGCGCTTTGGCGGCATATCAATCGGAGGCCGCATGAGCGCGCTGATCATCACCGGAACCGACACGGGCGTCGGCAAGACTATATTCTCCGCCGGTCTGACCGCCGCCCTTGGAGCCACCTATTGGAAGCCGGTGCAATCCGGGCTTGAGGACGCGCCCGACACCGACATCCTGCGCACCCTGTCCGGGGCCGAGGTTCTGCCTGAGGCCTACCGTCTGAACATGCCCGCCTCGCCGCATCTGTCCGCCGAGGATATGGGGGTCGAGATTGACCTTGCCCAACTGGAACTGCCGCAGGTCGATGGCCCGCTTGTCGTTGAAGGGGCAGGGGGGGTGATGGTCCCTCTGAACCGGCAGGTGTTCTATCTGGACCTCTTCGCGCAATGGAACGCCCCCGTGGTTCTGGTTGCGCGCACCGCGCTTGGAACGATCAACCATACGGCTTTGTCCCTGATGGCGTTGCGCAATGCGGGGTGCGATGTCGTTGGCGTTGCCTTTGTCGGCGACCCCGAGCCAGAGGTCGAACAAACCATCGCGCAGATGTGCAAGGTCCGGCATCTGGGGCGTTTGCCCTACCTCTCGGACCTGACCCGTAAAAATCTGGCGGATGCGTTCCAAACCATCGACCTTGATGCGATCCGGAGGGCTCTATGACCCCGCTGGAGTTTGACGCCCGCCACCTGTGGCACCCCTACACCCATGTGCTGGATCCCGGACCGATGCATATGATTACCGGGTCCGAGGGCGTCTGGCTGACACGTGAGGACGGCGGGCAGATGATCGACGCCATGTCCTCCTGGTGGTGTACCGTTCACGGCCATCGTCACCCGGCCATTATTGAGGCGATGCAGGCCCAACTTACGCAACTACCGCATGTCATGTTCGGAGGCCTGACCCACGCGCCCGCGGTCGACTTGGGCCGTAGGCTGATCGGAATGCTGCCCGACGGTCTGGATCGCATTTTCTATAGCGACAGCGGTTCGGTCGCCATCGAAGTCGCGTTGAAAATGGCGGTGCAGTACCAGATCGCAAAAGGCCGAAGCGCGCGGTCAGAGTTCGCCACCATCCGGGGCGGCTATCACGGCGACACGTGGAAAGCGATGAGCGTGTGCGACCCGGTCAATGGGATGCATGGGCTGTTCAAGGGCGCTCTGTCCATCCAGCATTTCCTGCCGCGCCCGACCATCCGGTTCGATCAGGACTGGTCGGAGGATCCCGTCGAAAACGGTCTGATGGCGCTCGAACAGCTATTGGACGAAAAAGGCGACAAGATCGCGGGGCTGATCCTGGAGCCTGTCGTTCAGGGTGCGGGTGGGATGTATTTCTACCACCCGAACTGGCTGAAAGGTGCGCGGGCGCTGTGTGACGCGCATGACGTGCTGCTGATTTTCGATGAAATCGCCACGGGCTTTGGCCGCAGTGGCGAGCTGTTTGCCATGGATCACGTGGATGTGGTGCCTGACATCCTGTGCCTCGGCAAAGCCCTGACCGGAGGGCATATTACACTGGCTGCCGCCATCGCGACCGAAGCGGTCGCGCGCGGCATCGGCGAAAGCGAGGCCGGGGTGCTGATGCATGGCCCGACCTATATGGCCAACCCTCTGGCCTGCGCCGCCGGTGTTGCCAGTCTCGATCAATTGGTCCAACGCGACTGGCGGGCCGAGGTCACAGGGATTGCGCACCAGATGCAGGCTGAACTCGCTCCGGCTCGAGACTTGCCCGGTGTTGCGGATGTGCGGGTTCTGGGCGCCATCGGCGTGATCGAGATGAAGGACCGTGTCGACCCTGTCGTGGCCCATGGCCTCGCCCCAAAAACCGGCGTCTGGTTGCGTCCGTTTGGGCATAATATTTACTGCATGCCGCCCTACATCATCTCGCCAGATGAACTAAGCCGCGTCACCGCTGCCATGTTCGATCTCGCCGGAGGTGCCGGATGAGGCATCACTGGCTGGCACGTTCGGATAGCCCCGATCTGATCCTCGTTTTCGGGGGATGGGCGTTGGGTCCTGCGCCGTTCTCTGGCCTCACGGGTGGGGAAAATGTGCTGTTTGTTGAGGGTTATAACCGGCTGGATGACCCGCTGCCAGACTTGTCGCGGTTCGATCGCTTGGATTTGCTGGCCTTCTCTTTCGGCGTCGCCTCAGCCGCGCATTGGCTGAAACAAATGGGGATGCGTCCAGATCGCTTGGTTGCAGTCAGCGGCACGCTGAACCCTGCAAGTGCCGAGCATGGCATCGAACCCGACATGATCCGCGCAACGGCGGATCAATTGTCTCAGACCAGCCTTGCCAAATTCTGCCGTCGTGCAGGCGCGAGCGGAGATGTTCCCGAACTGGATATCCCGTCGGCTCGGGCCGAGTTGCGCGCGGTGATCGACCGTGGCCCAGCTGAAGATCCGGGTTTTGATCGTATTTGGATTCCCACCCGAGACCGTATTGTTCCTACTAACGCACAACAGGCCGCATGGGCCTCGCGTGCTGATAGTATTCGAACTGTCGAGGGTCCTCATGTCCCGTTCCGCGCGGGGCAAAGCTGGGCGGAGTGGCTGGCATGACCGTACATCTCTCGGACCGGGTTCAACGTAGCTTCAGCCGTAGCTTTCAAAGCTATCACGACACCGCCTGCCAACAGGCCTGGGTCGCCGAGAAATTGGTGGAAGAGATGCGCCGACACGGCGCCCCGGCCAAGTTTGAACGCGGATTTGAACTGGGTTGTGGAACCGGGCATTTCACGCGGCTTCTGCATCAGAACCACAGTTTCGGCAGCATCATCCTAAATGATATCGCACCCGAAGCCCGCCAAACGGCTGATGAGCTGGGCGCGCAGTTCATCTGCGGCGATGCGCGGCGGGTGATCTGGCCCGAGAGAACCGATCTTTTTGCCTCGGCGTCGATGATCCAGTGGATGGAAGACCCGCAGGCGCTGTTGGAACGGGCGGCGCGATCCCTCGCACCGGGCGGCTGGTTGGTGATTTCGGGCTTTGGGCCGCAACAATACAGGGAACTCAGTCAAATCGGCACCTCGGCCCGCGCCCCCGGTTTATGCGACCCTGACCAAATGGCCGCCGCCGTTAGGGCGCATCTGGTGGTGCTTTCGACAGGCGAGGCGCTGCGGCCCTCGTACTTCCCCACGCCGCGCCATGTTCTGCGCCATTTGCGTAAGACCGGCGTCAACGGGCGCGCGAAAAGTGTCTGGACCAAATCCACACTCGCCCTGTTCGAGGCAGAGTACACACGCCAGTTTCAGACCGAAAACGGCGTCTCTCTCAGCTATCACCCCGTTTGGATCGTCGCGCGCAAGCCGCAGGTCTGAGGCCTCGCGGTTACTTAATCGCGTCCGTCTTTTCAGTGTTTGCAGGCACTCAGGCGCAGATTGTGAAATCTCATACCGAAACGTCGCAATGATCGGTTGCGTTCGCGGTCACAGGTCGCCACGGTAGCATTTGAGATTTTGGCGTTGCTGTGGCCCGCCATCAGGAATTTAAAGGAGGGGGGCAGAATGACCGCGACACTTACATTCGAACATCTCAAAACACAGGTTTCAGCGGGTGAGGTAGACACCGTTCTGGTGTGCTTTGTTGACATGCAGGGCCGTCTGATGGGCAAGCGCTTTCACGCGGGTCATTTCGTTGCGGGCGCATGGGAAGAAACCCATTGCTGCAACTACTTGCTGGCCACCGATCTTGAGATGGGCACACCGGACGGCTATGCCTCGACCAGTTGGGAGCGGGGATATGGCGACTACGTCATGAAGCCCGATCTTTCGACCCTGCGCCCGGTGCCGTGGCTTGAGGGCACTGTGATGGTGATGTGCGATATCCTCGACCATCACACGCATGAAGAGGTGCCGCATGCGCCACGGGCGATGTTGAAGGCGCAGGTCAACCGCTTGAAAGCCATGGGCTATGAGGCGATGTGTGCGACAGAGCTGGAGTTTTTCCTTTTCGAGAAGAGTTTCGACGAAATCCGCAAAAACGGCTTTCGCGATCTTGAGCCGATTTCCGGCTACAACGAGGATTATCATATCCTCCAGACCACCAAGGAAGAGCATGTGATGCGCCCGATCCGCAACCATTTGTGGGATGCGGGGATACCGGTTGAGAACTCGAAAGGTGAGGCCGAAACCGGGCAGGAAGAGCTGAACATCAAATACGCGCCAGCGATGGACACGGCCGAGTACCACTCGATCGCCAAGAATGCGGTGAAAGAGATCGCATGGCAGCATGGTCATGCGGCGACCTTCCTGCCGAAATGGCATCACGACAAGGTCGGCAGTTCCAGCCATGTGCATCAATCCCTGTGGAAGGACGGCGCACCTGCTTTCTACGATGAGAATGATCCGCTTGGCATGTCTGATGTGATGAAAAGCTACTTGGCTGGCCTGCTGAAATATGCCCCGGACTACACGTATTTCATGGCCCCTTACATCAACAGTTACAAACGGTTCATGAAGGGCACCTTTGCGCCGACACGGATCATTTGGTCCGTAGACAACCGCACGGCTGGCTTCCGCCTTTGTGGCGATGGGACCAAGGCCATTCGGGTGGAATGCCGGATCCCCGGGTCGGACATGAACCCGTATCTTGTGATGGCCGGTATGCTGGCGGCGGGCATTGCCGGCATTGAAGAGGGATTGGAATTGCAGCCTGCGGCAACCGGCGACGTCTACCAGGGCGACACGGGGATGATCCCCGGCAACTTGGGCGCGGCATTGGGTGCTTTGCGTGGTTCAGCCATGTTGCGGGCCGCAATGGGGGATGAGGTGGTGGATCACTACGCTCGGGCCGCTCAGGTGGAGATCGAAGAATTTGCGCGTGTGGTGACCGATTGGGAAGTCGCCCGAGGGTTTGAACGCGCGTAAAGGACGGGAGTGAGGGGCCAGCCCCTCGCGCTCCCCGAGGTATTTTTGAAAAGAAGAAGCAGGGATCCTGTTTTTCGAAAAATGGAGTAACTATGGGGCAGACGTTGAAATGTGTCTCGCCGATTGATGGGTCGGTTTTTGCGGAGCGGGAGGTGTTGTCTCGGAACGCGGCGTTTGAGGTGGCGGCTCGGGCGCGCGCCGCGCAAGCGGCTTGGGCGGCGCGGTCCTTGCAGGAGCGAGTTGATCTGGTGATGGCCGGTGTGGCGGCTGTTGGTGCGATGAATGATGAGATCGTGCCTGAGCTTGCCCATATGATGGGTCGTCCCATGCGCTATGGTGGTGAGTTTGGAGGGTTCAATGAACGCGCCAGCCATATGGCGGAGATTGCTGAAAGCTCGCTTGCTGATATTGCGGTAGGCGAGGATGAGACGTTTCGGCGGTACATCAAGCGTGTTCCGCATGGGGTGGTCTTTGTGGTGGCCCCTTGGAACTATCCCTATATGACGGCGATCAACACGGTGGCTCCGGCGCTGATCGCTGGGAATACCGTGATCCTGAAACATGCCACTCAGACGTTATTGGTGGGTGAAAGGATGGCGCAGGCGTTCCATGCGGCCGGTCTGCCCGAGGATGTGTTTCAGAATGTCTTCCTCAGCCACGATGTGACCCATGATCTGATTGCCGGAAATGCGTTTGATTTCGTGAATTTCACTGGGTCGGTTGGGGGTGGTCAGGCGATGGAGCGCGCGGCGGCGGGCACCTTCACTGGCGTCGGGACCGAGCTTGGCGGAAAAGATCCGGGCTATGTTATGGAGGATGCTGATCTGGATGCCGCCGTGGATACTCTGATCGACGGGGCCATGTTCAACTCGGGCCAATGCTGTTGCGGGATTGAGCGGATTTACGTGCATGAAAGCCTTTTCGACGATTTCGTTGCTAAGGCGGTCGAGATTGTGAAGGGCTACAAGCTGGGCAATCCTCTGGACCCTGAGACGACTCTGGGCCCGATGGCCAATGTGCGCTTTGCCGATGAGGTGCGGGCGCAGATTGCCGAGGCGGTTGCCGCCGGTGCCGTGGCCCATATCGAGACATTCCCTGAGGATGACGGTGGTGCTTATCTGACGCCTCAGATCCTGACCAATGTCACCCATGATATGCGCGTGATGCGTGATGAGAGTTTTGGGCCGGTCGTTGGGATTATGAAAGTGTCGTCGGACGAAGAGGCCATTTCTCTGATGAATGACAGCGAATTTGGCCTGACCGCTAGCTTGTGGACCCGTGACGTGGACCGGGCCGCGCGAGTGGGTGATCAGATCGAAACCGGCACTGTATTTATGAACCGGGCCGACTATCTGGACCCGGGTCTGTGCTGGACCGGCTGCAAGAATACCGGGCGGGGTGGTGGCCTGTCGGTCATCGGGTATCACAACCTGACCCGCCCAAAATCCTACCATTTGAAGAAGGTAACATCATGAGCCTTGTTGGAAACTGGTCCTACCCGACCGCGATCAAATTTGGCGCTGGCCGCATCAAGGAACTGCCTGAGGCCTGTGCGGCGGCAGGGATGAAGCGCCCTCTGCTGGTGACGGACAAGGGGCTGGCCGATTTGCCAATCACGACGGCGACGTTGGATATTCTTGAGGCCGCTGGTCTGGGCCGCGGTCTTTTCAGCGATGTGGACCCGAACCCGAATGAAAAGAACCTCGATGCTGGAGTCGCGTCCTATAATGCGGGTGGGCATGACGGGGTGATTGCCTTCGGCGGCGGCTCGGGGCTGGATCTGGGCAAGATGGTTGCCTTCATGGCGGGTCAAACGCGCCCCGTTTGGGATTTTGAAGATATCGGGGATTGGTGGACCCGCGCGAATGCGGATGTGATTGCGCCGATCATTGCGGTGCCGACCACGGCCGGGACAGGGTCCGAGGTGGGGCGCGCCAGTGTCATCACCAATTCCGAGACCCACGCCAAGAAGATCATCTTTCACCCTAAGGTCCTGCCCACCGTGGTGATCTGCGACCCGGAACTTACCGTGGGTATGCCGAAATTCATCACAGCAGGCACCGGGCTGGACGCCTTTGCCCATTGTGTCGAGGCTTATTCCAGCCCGCATTACCATCCGATGAGTCAAGGCATCGCGCTGGAGGGAATGCGGTTGGTCAAGGACTATTTGCCGCGTGCTTATGCGGATGGCACTGATCTTGAGGCGCGCGCGCAGATGATGAGCGCGGCGGCGATGGGGGCGACCGCGTTTCAAAAGGGCCTCGGCGCGATCCACGCCATGAGCCATCCGATTGGTGCGGTGTTTAACACTCATCACGGCACGACCAATGCGGTCTGCATGCCCGCTGTGCTGGAATTCAACGCACCCGCCATTGCGGATCGGTTCCAACAGGCTGCCGCTTATCTGGGGATCGAGGGCGGCTTCTACGGATTCCAGAGCTTCGTGCAGGAGTTCAACGATGCGCTTGGGATCCCGCGCCAACTGTCGGAACTGGGCGTGACCGAGGACCGGCTTCCCGAGCTGGTCGAAGGCGCGATCATTGACCCCTCCTGTGGGGGCAATCCGATTGAGCTGACGAAAGAGAACCTGACGCAGCTTTTCCACGCCGCTCTTTAGATGAGACGGCCCGGCGGGTTTCCTCGCCGGGCATTTTTATTGTTACTCAGCCGCCATGGCGCTGATCTCGGCCCGCGCCATCGCGACCCATTCCAGATCCTTGGTGTAACGCCAGGCCAGATCGCCGTTTTCATCCATGGCGATTAGGTGCAGCCAACGATTGTCGAACAACTCTTTCACGGTTTCGTTGCGTCTGAGGATGTCATTCATCGCCTCTCGTGGGGCCTCAATGATGACCGACAGCCGAAGCGGATCGTGCTGGAACGTCTCTCCGTCATGTACGGATTGCCAAGGCAAGCCGGGGCGCAACGCGCCGCCGTTTCCCTCGACCACGCCGATGCCGCCAACCACGTTGTGCAGCAATTTGTTGCCGCCGCCGAACAGGCCGGGCGCGACGGTTGAGCCATAGTATTGCAGGCTGATCCAGCTGGCGACCACGACCGGGGCGGTCATGATCAGTTCCAGCACGCCAAAGCCCTCATCCGCGCGCCAGTCATAGCTGTGCAGGAAGGACTGGCCCGCAAGACCCGTGCCATCGGTCCGGGACCGCGGCGCGGCAATGAAGGCGCGGCATCCGGCCAGACCCCATTCGGGGCGCAGCTCAGCCCAATCGGTGGCGCGGCGGGCGATGTCATTGGCCCCTTTGGCACGCGGCAGACGCGCGGCGCGCTCGGACCGGGCCAGTTGTCCGGCCGAGGTCAGCCAGGTTTTCAATTGCGCGATCTGCGCGGCCCACTGACCCGTCGCCTGATCCTGATCGAACAGAGAGACCTTGTCGGTCGTAGTGTGGTGCATCGCCGCCAGAAACAGCGTGTCCGCCGGGATGTCGATCCCCTCGGCGCGCAGCCCTTCACGTACCGCATGATCGTTCAACAAACCGGCCAGAAGGCGGGCGCTGACGTCGCCGGCATGACCGCCACATGCGCCACATTGCAGGGCGCTTTCATGGGGGTTGTTCGTCACATCCGCGCCATGACCGGCGAGCATCACGATACGAGCGAAGTTGCTGGTCAAAGACATCGCCCCAAGGATGACCTTGGCCGAGGTAACACGTGTCGGCAGGTCGATCCCGTCGTCAAGCTTCGGCGCAGGGTCGAACTTTGCGGCCCCGTGGCCCTTGCCCAGAGCGTCGCGCAGCAGTTTGCCCGCATAGACCGGGCCCGTTGCCTCGACAAACGCGAAGGAGGAGACGGCGGCCAGTTTGAACCGGCCCCAGGCCCGTTTGGCCCGTGCGGTGTAACGGCGGTTCAGGTCGGCCTGCGTGCCCTCGGCCGCGTGGGAACACACGTTCGGGTTCAACAGGACCGGCCCCCGTATCTCGGTCACGTCCGAGCCAGCCGCCTTGTGGGCGCTGGCGAGGCCGAAAAAGCCAGCAAAACCAATGGTCTCAATCCCGCTGTCCTGCGACTCCAGTGCGCGGCGGAAGACTTCGGAGCGGACGTCAATGCAAAAGGCCGCTTGCACCTCGGGACGGCCTTCGACCTTGCGCGGCTTACGTGTGCTGAGGGTTTGCGCCAATTTGCGTTGTTGCGCGCGCTCCGAGGCGTCCTGAAGCACCGCGTCGATCACCAGATCGCGAGTCGGGGTGATGGGGGCCTCATGCTGGGCAATGGTTTCGGCCCAGCGATCGGCAATCTGATCGTGGTAAAGACCAAACAGAGCCTCTTCGAATACCATGCGAATGGCCAGCAGTTCGGTGGTGCTTGTATCCGTCTGCCCTTCCAATTCAGCCTGCCATAGCAGATAGCGGGCATATTGCGCCCAACCGCCCAGTGTCATCAGCCAGCGATGGAAGGCGGTGCTGGCCGCCTCAGGGGTGACTCCCAGTGCCTCAGAGGCGCGGCCAATCGCCCGCCATTGCGAGCGGTTGGTGCCAGCCACGAAGGCTCCGAACCCTTTCAGGCCGTGGATTTCCGGGGTCAGATCGCGTGAGGCGAACTCGCGCCACGCGCTATAGGCACCGCCTGTGCGGTTGGGTTGCCACAGGGCCTGACCCTGATCGAAATGGCTGGCGGCCCAGGCCCCGATCCGTTCGTCAATCAGACCCGGCCAGTCAATCCCGGAAACCTCGGCGGCCAGATCGGCAACCGTGGGCAGGGGGGACAAGTCTGCAGTCTCGGACCCGAGCGCGGCTTGCAGATCTTCAAAACTGGGCGCGTCAAAGCGGCTTTCGACGCTGGCGAGGGCATCCCGCAGATCGACCTCAGAAATCTCTCCGCTTGCCAGTTTCTGCGCAAATACCGCCCGGTTCGGAGTGATCCGCGTGCCCGAAACCCGTGCCAACCGGGCGGACGTCACAGCCAGCGTCTCTCGTGTTTGCCCCAGAAATGGGTTCACCGCGACGTTGGAGGCAAGCGGGAACAGCGGCGGGATTTGACGCACCGCGTCATTGGCCAGTGCGACCAGTTCCAGGAGGGCTGCAGGATAGCTTTCGTGCTTCATATACATTTTGAGAAACCCCTCTTAAACGGTCTGGCGCTTGGACCATCCGTCCAGCAGCCGGTCAAAGATTGCGTTGGCATAGAGCCCGTTTGACAGATGCACCCGAATGCCTGCCGCCGCCGGGTGCGAGGCCCAAAGCGGGAAGGTGGATTGCGCCAGGGCCACCGCGCCAAAGCTGATCAGGGCGAGAATGATCAACGTCCATTCCAACGGCCCGGGTGCAGGCGCTGCGGGCAAGGCGCCCTTGGTCAGATGCACGGCGATGATCTGCAAGACGAAGTAGCTGATCGAGGTCACTCCAGCATAGACAACGGTGCGGCGGGTCAACGCGCCGGGTGCGGCATCAGCAAAGCCCTGCGCCAGCAGATAGGCGACGCCGAAGATCAGGATCACGCCAAGGGCAATCGCCTGAACGGATTTGCCGTCTACGCCGAAGGTCATGGCGACGATGCCGTAGATCAGGATGCCGGTGGCAAAGGCCAGCAGCACATTCCGTGCACTTGGCACAGCGACTGGGCCGGGCCGGCGAATTGCAGCGACGTTGCGCACGGCCTCGCCCGCGCTGAGAAACGCATGCGCCTTGTAGAGCGAATGCGCCACGATATGCAGCATTGCCAGCGAGAACAGGGCCAGCCCGCATTGCATGATCATGAAGGCCATCTGGGCAATGGTCGACCACGCCAGAGATGTCTTCACCGCAGGTTGCGTCAGCATCACCAGACCGCCGAACAGCGCGGTGAACCCACCCAGCATCACAAGCAGCGCCATTATGCCCGGTGCTGCCAGCATCACGTCGGCAAAGCGGATCAGCAGGAAACCACCAGCGTTGATGACACCAGCATGCAGAAGGGCCGAGACTGGGGTCGGGGCCTCCATCACCTCGGTCAGCCAGCCGTGGACCGGGAACTGGGCCGAGGCCATGATGGCGGCCAGAGAGATCAGAAGGGCAGCGGCGATGGTCAGTCCGTTGGGTTCAGCTGAAGACAGGAGCGACGCAATGTCCGTGGTGCCATAGGTTGCGATCAACAGGACCACCGCGAGCGCCAACGCGGCTTCACTGATGCGTGCCACAACGGCCTTTTTCCGCGCTGCCCGCTGAGCGGTGGTCCGCTCGGGGTAGAACAGCAGCAGTTGGTGCAACAGCAGGCTGGTCGCAATCCACGAGGCCATCAATTGGATCAGGTTGCCCGACATCACCAGTAACAGAACCGAGGCGAGTGTTGCCGACATCCAGCCGGTGAACGCACCCTGACGGCCCTCGCCATCCATATAGGTGGCCGAGTAGCGTAGAACGATCCATCCGATGAAGCTGACCAGAACCACCATGATGGCGCTGACCGCATCAAGCCGCACGGAAAGGCCAACACCCCAGAACCCGATCAACCCCGAGGTGCCGGGGCCCTGAAGAACCAGCATCAGGGCCGACAGTGCGGCGCCTCCGAAAGCCGCCAATGCCGCCCATTCCGAAAGTCTCGAGACACGGTTTGGCCGCAGTCCCGGGTTGCGGCTGGCATAGTAGGCCGATGCCAGCAAGATCAGCGGGCTGAGCAGAGGTAGAAACAAGTAGGTCATGATGCGCGTTCCTTGTGAGTCCAGCCTGATTTTGCCGGTTGAGCAGGACATATTGCGCAATCCTGTGTATGAAAAATACATTGTTATAGAGATTACGTTCTACTAAATAGAACGATATGCCGCTTAACTATCATCACCTACGTTACTTCTGGGCGGTCGCCCATGATGGCAACCTGACCCGGACAGCCCAGCGGCTGAACTTGTCGCAATCCGCGCTGTCTGTTCAGATCAAAGAGCTTGAGGAGCGGCTGGGTCACCCCCTGTTTGAACGTCGTGGACGCAAGCTGCATCTGACCGAGGCCGGACGTATCGCGCTGGACCATGCGGACGCAATTTTTGCGACAGGGCAAGAACTTGTGGCCACTTTGCAGGATGAAGGCAACGCGCGCACGGCGCTTCGGGTTGGCGCGCAGGCGACCTTGTCACGGAACTTTCAGATTGGATTTCTGCGTCCGATGCTGGCGCGCTCAGATGTCGAGGTGATCCTGCGATCAGGCAATCCCAGCGAGTTGCTTGAGGGGCTAGAGACGCTGAATTTCGATCTGGTTCTCATGAATCACGAGCCTGCCAGCGACAGCCTAACCAGTTTTGAAACGCACCATCTGGCGGAACAACCCGTCAGCATCGTCGGCACGCCGGCGCGACTGGATCCAGAGCGCCCGATCCGGGAACTGTTGGAGGAGCAGCCCTTTATCCTGCCAACCACAAATAGCAGCGTCCGCACGGCGTTTGATTCGATGGCCAGCCGCATGTCCGTCCGACCTCAGATCGCGGCCGAAGTGGACGACATGGCCATGATGCGCCTGCTCGCGCGTGAGGATATCGGCCTTGCGTTGGTGGCTCCGATCGTGGTGCAGGATGAGCTGTCCTCGGGCCGTCTGGTCGAGGCTGAGGAGCATCCCCGCATCAAGGAAAGCTTTCACGCCGTCACCTTCAAACGCCGCTTCCCCAACCCGCTGGTGCGGGAGTTGCTGACCTATAGCCTGCCTCAGTAGAAGTGGGGCAGGTTTTTTGCGCGCGCGACGCGGACCCAATTGGGCACGAAGGGGATGATCTTGTCTTGTGAGGGCACCATCATCTCGATGAAATTCGCGCCGGGATTGGCGATGGCATCGGACAGAATGGGTTCGATATCGACCTCGGAGGTGATCCGGGCGGTTTTGAACCCGAACCCTTCTGCAACCTTGCAATAGTCGACGCGTCCGAAATCGGTGGTCCAAGGCTCATCCACATCGTCGAGCAGGATCGCCTCTCCTCTGATCCAGCCAAACGTGTCGTTGCGGGTCAGGATGACGGTGATGTTCTTGCCGCTGCGCTTGAGGGTTTCCATGTCGCCGATGACGAACCCAAACGATCCGTCTCCGGTAAATGAAATGATCGGGCCGTCATGGGCATAGATCGCGCCGACTCCGGCAGGCATGGAGTATCCCAGTGCTCCCATGGAGTAGTTGGTGATGTAGCGCCGCCCCGGTTTGCGGAACGTCAGCAGCGCCGAAGGATAGATCGCGCTGACGCCGGGCTCAGAAGTGACAATCGCGTCATCGGGCATGATCTGGTCCAACACCTGAGACAGCCTGACCGGTGAGATCGTGCCTTCGGGCATCGGGATGTTCGAGTTGAAGACCTTGTCCAGCGCGGTTTGTTTGATCGGGTTCAGGTCCAGTGGTGTCCGCTGAAGACCAGGATGTTCAGCGTTCAGGATTTCGACCATATATTCGATGGTTGCTCGGGCATCGCCAACAAGGCCGACCTTCAGTGGGAAGGTGTTTCCAACATGCGCCTCGGCAATATCAAGGTGCAGGAAGTTTTTGGTATAGGGATCGCCATAGAGTTTCCAGTGATCCGTTCCGGCGCTGTCGGTGTTCGAGCCGATGAAGAAGATCGTGTCCGCTTCGAGAAGGTATTTGTTCGAATACTCCATCCCGCCGCGGCCACCGATGACGCGTAAGGCCAGTGGATGATCCTCGGGGATTGTGCCTTTGCCGGGTGTGGTGGTGCCGACCGGGATTTGTAGCCGTTCAGCCAGTTCAAGGATCGCGTCCGAGGCTTTTGAGATCAGCGCGCCCTGACCACAGACAATCGCAGGTTTTTGCGCCGCCAAAAGCACGTCGATTGCAGCGCGGATCTTGCCGTGATCCGCGACCGGTCGGTGCGCGGGATAGGTGCTGTAGTCGGGTTCGGCATACAGGTCGGTGATCTCGGCCTCTTCACCGAAGATGTTGATCGGCACGCGGATATGAACAGGCGCTGGACGGCCCGAGGTTGCCACGCGAAAGGCCCTGCGGATCAGGAACGGGATGTCGCGCGCATTGGTCAGTACGAAACTTTCCTTGCAGATGCTGTCATAGAGCTTGGTCTGATCGACGCCGGTCAGTCCGTGCTTCTTGTCCTGATTGATCGGGATGTCCGAGCTGAAATAGATCACCGGCACCGAGCTGAGGAACGCCTCGGTAATGCCCGGAGTGCAGTGGGTCACACCGGGGCTGGGCGCTTCAAGCACGGCAGGGCGGCCTGTGATCTTTGCATAGGCCTCAGCCGCGAAAGCCGCAGTGCGTTCATCGCGGGTCAGCACGAACTCGATCCCGCTATTGGCGCGCCATTCCTTGTACCAACCAATCGTTGTCTCACCGGGCAGACCGAAAACATGGGAAACGCCGTGAAGCTCCAGCATTTTCAGGATGATCTGCGCGCCATTCATGCGCGTCGTATGGGGCTGGTTCATCAGGTGGACCTTCGTTGGTGGCGTGTTTCGGGCAAACCCTTTTGAGGGGGTTTGCGCATATCGCCACCATGTCTAGGCGAGGATCGGAAGTCCAGAATTTGCTTAGCCAACAGCGCCCTTGGTGTTCACGTGAACTGCGTAGACACTGGTGGTTGCAGTGATGAACAGCATATTGCCGCGTGGGCCACCGAAACACAGGTTCGCGACGGTCTCGGGCGTCTTGACCTTGCCGAGCAGCTCGCCGTCGGGCGAGAACACATGCACCCCGTCCGCCGCCGAACACCAGACGTTGTCGTATTGGTCCACACGCAGCCCGTCGGGTAGACCTTGATCAATCGCCGCAAAATCGCTGGGCTCGCCAAGATGGCCGTCCTGCTGGACATCGAAAACCTTCAGAACTGATGGGACGTTCGGATCATGGCTGCTGCCGGATTCGGCGACGTACAGGCGACTTTCATCCTTCGAGAACGCAAGCCCGTTCGGCTGTACGAAATCTCGCGAAACGATGGTGGGTTCCGGACTGTCCGGATCAAGGCGGAAGACAAAGCTGCCCTCCTGTTCGGGCGTGGCTTTGTGACCTTCAAGATCAGAGAGAATGCCGTAAGTCGGATCCGAGAACCAAATCGAACCATCCGAACGGGTGATCACGTCGTTGGGCGAATTCAATCGGCGGCCATCATGATGGTCAGCCATTGTTGTCAGTTGCCCGTCATGTTCGGTCCGGACCACCGAGTGGGTCGCATGCTGGCAGGTCAGCAGCCGCCCCTCGCGATCACGCGTGTTGCCGTTGGAATAGTTCGAGTTTTGGCGGAACAGGCTGGTGCCGCCATGCGGGGTCCAGCGATACATGTGGGCGTTTGGTATGTCCGAGAACAGCAACGTTTCATGCGCGGGAAACCAGACCGGCCCCTCTGTCCAGACATGGCCCGTTGCGATCCGCGCCAGCGTGAGGTTGGAGTGGATCAGGTCCCGAAACACGGGACGGATGACCTCATATGTCTGCGAATGACTCATGCGCTATATCCTTTTCGGCTGGCCAGAGTGACCACACCCACAATCACGAGCCCGGTCAAAATCAGGCGAATTCCAGCGCCCAGACCGTATGAATTCAGCATCGATACGATCAGGAACATGAACAGCGCCGCCCCCCAGATGCCGGGTACGTTCGAATTGCCTCCGCCGATGGACGACCCGCCAATGACGACGACTGCAATGGACATCAGCATGTATTCGGTGCCCATGTTCAGGTTGGCCCCGCCAGAGAAGCTGGCCAGCAGAAACCCCGCCAAGGCGGCACAAACGGCTGAGTTGACATAGATGCCAAAGCGCACGGCGTTCACCGGAATTCCGCTGAGCCTTGCCGCGCGTAGGTTTTGCCCGATGGCCGAGATCCACCGCCCTGCAATCGCGCGCTCGAGCAACAGCCATGCGCAGACGGCCAGCGCTATGCCGACCCAGGCGACATTCGGAACCCCGAACGTCCCGCCCGAGGCGAACTCGGCCAGGGGTTCCGGTGGCTTGATACGCAGCCCCCGGTTCGACCAGATCGCCAGTGATTGGTACAGGAACGAGGCAGACAGGGTTGCGATGATGGGCGGGATACGCAGTATCAGGATCAGCGCGAAGTTCACGATCCCGCAACCGATGCCTATTCCGATTGCAACCAGCAGGCCGGGCAGGATCAGCGCGGACTGCGTGTCCATGAACTTTAGCGCCAAAGTGGCGGCCAATGTCATTGTGGCTGGAACAGACAGGTCGATATTGCCGGGACCAAGCGTAATCACGAGCATCTGTCCGATGCCGACAATAGCCGAGAAGGAGGCAAAGGTCAGCGCCGCATAGAGTAACGACCCCGCCCCGGACCCGGCCAGCAGACTGGTGGCGACAAAGGTAATCCCTGCGGCCAGATAAGCCCAGAGCCACGGTTTCTGAACAAGTGCCCGCAAGGGATTGTGTCCGGTGTCAGGGGTGGTTTGATCACTCATGCCGAGACCTCCTTGCGGACAAAGAACAGTCGCACGGCCAGAACGAGGATCAGGATCGCGCCCTGTGCACCGATCTGCCAATCCGGCGAGAGGCGCAGAAAGGACAGGAAGCTGGCGGCAAGGGTCAGGGTCAGCGCCCCGATAACGGCCCCGAAGGGCGAGACACGACCGCCGACAAATTCGCCTCCGCCAAGGATCACGCCCGCAATCGACAACAGCGTATAGCGTAGCGCGATATTGGCATCCGCCGCAGTGGTCAGTCCGACAAGGCACATGCCTGCCAGCACTCCGAACAGGCCCGCCAATCCATAGGCAGAGGCCCGCAGGCGGACGACCGACCAACCAGCGCGCTCCATTGCGCGTTCATTGCCGCCAACACCCTGAAGAACCACGCCCACCCAGGACCGTTTGATCAACAGATGCACGGCAAAGGCCACGACCAGCGGAGCAATCACGGCAACCGGTACCAGCGGGGTTTTGAAATTCATCAGGGTTTTCAGCCATTCAGGCGATGCTCCGCCGGGTGAGGGCAGGATCAGCACCGCCAGACCGCCCCAAACGAAAGACATGCCGAGGGTTACGACGATTGCGGGCAATCCCCGCAGTTGGATCAAGGCCCCCAGCGCGGCATAGGCCAGAATTGCAGCGGCCAGAATCCCATAGCCCAGCAGAGGCGTGTCATGCACGAAAGTAGCTGTGACACAGGCGCAGAAACTAACAAAAGTGCCGATGGATAGGTCGATGTCGTTGACCATGATGATCATCATCTGCGCAATGGTTGCCAAGGCCACGGGGATCGCCAAATTGAACAGGAGGTTCAGGCCAAAATAGCTCATCGCGCGGGGTTGCAGGTAGAATACGGCCCCCAATAAGACGGCCAGAGACAGAACGGGCAGCAATAGCCGCAAACGGTCGCTGGTCATATCAGGCCTCCTGCATCTGGAAAGAGGCGTTGAGGATGTTCTCCTCGGTGATCGCATCACCTTCCAGCTCGGCGGCAATCTGACCGGCGCGGAATACGAAGACCCGGTCACATTCGAGAATTTCGTCGGTCTCGGTCGAGTACCACAGGAAACTGCGGCCTCTTGCGGCTTCTGTCTGGATCATCTGATAGACGTCTTTCTTGGTGCCCACATCCACGCCGCGCATCGGGTCATCCATCACAACAATCGGCGCGGAGGAGGCCAGCGCGCGGGCAAACAGAACCTTCTGCTGGTTGCCGCCCGACAGGGACAGGATCGGGTTCAACAGATTGTCGGTGCGAATGCCGATACGGTCTTTCCAGGTCTGAACCATGTCTGCCTCGCTGCCGCGATCCACCATCACTTTCCGGCTGAACTCGGGCAGGGTGGTCAGCGAGAGGTTTCGCAGGATCGACCAGAGCGGCATTACTCCGTCTCGCGCGCGGTCTCCGGCGACAAAGACCACCTCGGGCTGGCGTGCAGATATCCATTTTGGGGCGTTGTCGAAATAGATTTGCGCCAGCGCTTCGGCCTGCCCGTGGCCCGCAAGCCCGGCCAGCCCGACGATTTCACCCGCGCGGGCGTTCAGCCCATTTGCTGCCCGTACGACCTCGGCCCCGAGGGTCCGATCTGCCCGCCCGGCGCCCGAGGTGTCTTCATCAGGCGCGACATGCCCCATCGCATCCACGATCGAGGCGCGGGTGAACTGGCTGGCAGGTTGGTCATCAACAATCTGGCCATCTTTCATGACGATGATCCGGGTCGAGACTTCGAAAATCTCACCCATCATATGCGAGATGAACAGCACCGCACCGCCCTTGGCACAGAACCGTTTTATATGGTCCAGCAATTGTTGCGCGATGGCGGCGTCAAGAGACGAGGTCGGCTCGTCCAGAATAACAAGGTTGGGTTCTCGGTCGCGGTCGGCAAAGGCGATGGCGATCTCGACCATCTGACGCTCGGCTATGGTCAAGTTTCCAACCGTGGCGCGGGCGTGGATGCCATGACCCGGAAAGACAAGATCCAGCGCATCGAGCATCTTTTGCCGCGCGACCCGCCGCCAGCCTTTGCGCGGCATGTTGCGATAGGGGATACGCAGGTTCTCCAAAACGGTCAGGTTCGGGCAGAGCGACAGCTCCTGAAACACGCTGCGAATACCTGCATTCTGCGCGTTTTGGCTGTTGCGTAGGGCGGGATCTGCGTTCCGATGGTGGACGGCGCCCTGAGTTTGTGTCAGGCGGCCGTTGATCACATTCGCCAGCGTGGATTTCCCGGCCCCATTGTGGCCGACAAGTCCAACGCATTCCCCTGCGCTGATGCTCAACGTCGCACCACGCAGGGCAAGAACAGGCCCATAGGACAGATGGGCCTGCTCCAGAGAGACAACCGGAGCGGCGGTGGCTCCGGGTCCCGTATTCTCGTCAGTCTTCACGCGCTTACTGGGCCGACGCGATGACGTCTTTGGCCTGATCCTGCGTGTATTCCACGTTGGCGACCGAGCCCTTGGGCGTTGTTTTCAGGGCGTCCTTCAAATCTGCCTGATCGATTCTCAGGAAGGGTACGGTCAGGTCCTTCGGAACCTCTTGCCCATCCAGAATCTGCTGGGCGACCCAAAAGGCCAGCGTGCTGACGCCTGGCGCAATCGACAGAGAGGTTGTCTGATATCCGTTTGCGTCCTGCTCATCCGACCACCACTGAAGTTCGTCCTGACGGTTGCCCATCACAATTGTTGGCATCGGGCGATCCGTAGCCCCGATGGCCTGCGCGGCCCCATAGCCGTCGCCACCCTGGGTCACGACGCCCACGATCTCGGGCAGGCTGGGCAGGATACCGGCGACGGCCTTTTGCGCCACATCCTGCGCCCAATCCCCATGGACCGAGCCCACGATCTCAAAATTGGTGTTCTTTACTTCGTCATGAATACCTGCGCTGATCTCATCATCGACGAACACTCCGGCCAGACCGCGGATCTCCAGCAGATTGCCGCCATCAGGATAGCGCTCGGCCAAGTATTTCACCTGCTCGCGCCCCATCTGCTGAAAGTCGACCGCAATGCGCCACGCGCAGGGTTCCTGAACGATGCCGTCGAAAGATACCACCGTGATACCCGCATCGCACGCAGCCTTGACCGCGCCATTGATTGCGGTGGGTGAGGCGGCGTTGATCACGATCGCATCATAGCCTTGCAGGATCATGTTCTGAATCTGAGCCGCCTGCTCGGTGGCCTGATTTTCCGAGGTCGTAAAGGCGTCAGCAGCGGCGACAACACCATCCGCGACGGCCTGATCTCCGTTTTTCTGCCAGCTTTCCAGCATGGCTTGCCGCCACGAATTACCTGCGTAGTTGTTGGACAGAGCAATGCGTTTGTCGGATGTATCCGCTTCGGCAGCCGGGGCTGTCAGGGTGATGATCCCGGCCGCAGCGCCGAGCAATATGGCCTTTAGTGTCATGTTTTCCTCCCAAAGCGGCCCAAGCGCCGCACGATTTTGGTGTCAGCCTGACGGGGCCGACTTGCCTAAAATTCCTAAAGGACACGCGCAAAGTAAGAGTAGGACGCGCGCATTCCTTGCGGGTTCCCGCAAATAGGCTGCGGCGACCCGCATGACACTCGATCCGCTGGTCGATATACTCGCCCATGCCGGTTGCGGCAGGCTGGCGCTGCGAAAGAGAACACATGGCCAATCTTGCCTATTACTTGCGGATTTCGAACCATCTGGCGGGCAATCTGGATATCAAATCCGCATTGCGGTCGGTCAAATCCGAGATCGTGCGCATTCTGGAAATTGACCATCTGGATGTTTGCCTGATCGACGAGGAAGGGCGGCTTAACACAAGCTATGAGGTCGGCCTGCGCACCAGTTGGAGCCGCACCCGCGCCCCGGTCGAGGTCTCGCCCGTGCGCGATATCCTGCGGGGAGATTGCGACTACATGTTGACCGGAAACGCGCCGGAGGACCCGCGATATGTGTTCGAAGGAGGGGACTATGATCCCATCCTCAAACACAATATGCGCAGCCGGGTGAATGTGGCGATGAAGGTTCTGGGCCGCACGATCGGGTCGTTGAATTGTTCATCCCAAAAGCTTGATTTCTATGATGAACAGGCCGTCGAACAAGTTCGCAATATTGCCGACATTCTGGCCCCGTATTTCTACGCTCTGCGTGCGAATGAACAGGCTCGGCGCGAGGCGATCATGCGGACCGAGGTGCAGGCGCGGGAAGAGGGGCTGCGGCTTGGGGCCCTCAGCCTGACAGACGCGCTAGAATTGGAACGCCAACGGATTGGGATGGATCTGCACGATCAGACTCTGGCCGACATGACGCGGATCAGCCGGGATTTGGAGCGGTGCGAAACGCCTCAGGACTTGGATGGGCTGCGCAGCAGTATGAGGAACTGCATTCAGGGCCTGCGTGAAATCATCGACACCTCGATTCCATCCCTGCTGGAGCTGTTCGGCTTTCAGCATGCCGTACGGACCCATCTTGAACGCGCGATTGACCCGGATGAAGGGGTCGAGATTGACGTTCGTGACCTGTCCGGCGGGATGGTCGACCGGCTGCCGCAAACCAAGCGCATCGCCTTGTTCCGTATCGCACAAGAGGCCATCAACAACGCGGTCCGGCACGCCTCGGCCAGTCGGATCGAGGTCGAGATTGTATGTCAGGACGGGCTGCGTCTTCGCGTGCGGGACAATGGGCGCAGCATGGGAGCGATTGAAATCCGGCAGGCCTCGGGCGGGCTGACGCATATGCGCACCCGCGCCCGGCTGATCGCGGCGCAGTTTGAGATCCGCTACAATAGCGGGACCGAGATTACGGTCTGCCTACCGGCTTCTGAATGCCCGAAAACCGAGGTGTTGGCATGAAGGTTCTGCTGGTCGAAGACGACGCCATGCATGCGAATTACCTGCGAGAGTTGGTTCAGGATGCCTTGCCTGAGGTGACCGATCTGAGCCTCGCCTCGAACGGTCGGGAAGGGGAGGAACAAGCCCGACAGAATGGAGTTGAGGCCATTGTCATGGACCTGCGCATGAAAGAGCGCAATGGGATTGAGGCCGCGCGCACGATTTGGTCGGAACGCCCCGCGACCCGCATTCTGTTTTGGTCCAACTATTCTGACGAGGCCTATCTGCGCGGCATTGCGCGGATCGTTCCGAAAGAGGCCGCCTATGGTTATGTTTTGAAGACGGCCAGCCCCTCACGAATGCATCTGGCCCTGCGCGCCGTTCTGATCGAGGCGCAGATCATGGTGGACCGGGAAATCCACCAGATCCAACGCGAACAGAGCCGCTCGGGTGAGGCGCTGACGGAGGTTGAGTTGGCAATCCTATCCGATCTCGCCCTTGGTTTGCCCGATAAGACCATCGCGCTGCGTCGCAAGCTGGCCCTGAGGACGGTCCAGAACCGACTGCTGTCGATCTATGAAAAGCTGGATGTGGGTGATCTGCCGGTGGATGGCAGCGATATCGCAATCAACAAGCGTGTCCGGGCGGTTTCAAAGGCCATGACTTCTCAGATACTGAACCGTGAGAGCATCTTTTCGGCGGAAAAAGAGCTGGGGAGCTGGCTTGAACGTCGGCAAAACCTGGCATGAAAGCCCAGCTAGTCAGACCGTGAGGATTTGAACAGGTAGAGGAATACAAACAGCGACCCGATCGAGGTTGTGACGATCCCCACCGGCAGCTCCTGCGGGGCCAGAAGTAGCCGGGACAGAATGTCTGAAAGTGTCAGCAGGATGGCCCCGACGACGGCGGATGTGATCAAGAGATTGCGGTGGAGCGTTCCGGCGATGCCTCGGGCGATATGCGGAACCATCAGGCCAACAAACCCGATCACGCCTGCCACCGATACAAAGCTGGCAGTGGCCAAGGCCGCGACCAGAAACATCCGGAATCGCAGGCCTTGTACTGGAATGCCCAGCGTCGAGGCCGTGAAATCCCCCGTCAGAAGCGCGTCGAGCCAGCGGCTGCGATAGAGGGAATAGCCTAGGATCAGGGTCAGCCCTAGCACGACAAGTGGAAAGGTCTCCCACCGGGCCAGACCAAGGCCGCCTAGCATCCAGAAAATGACGGAATGCGCGGCGCGGCTGTCGCCCGCGAAAATCAGATAGTTGGTGATGGCCGAAAACAGGAAAGATACAGCCAGGCCTGCAAGGATCAGCTTTTCCGGAGCGCTGGTGCGCAGGCTTTGAACCAGGGCCAGAACAATGCCGGAAGCGATCAGGCCTCCGCAAAAGGCCGCAAGTGGCAGGGTCCAGATGCCCAGAACATCGCCTGTCACAGTGATGACCAGAACGGCACCTGCAGCGGCCCCGGACGAGAGGCCAAACAAAAACGGGTCAGCCAGATCATTGCGCGTTGTCGTCTGTAAAACGACCCCGACAACACCCAGCCCGGCCCCAATCACAGCCGCAAACAACGCGCGGGGCAGGCGCAGGTCAAAGACGATCCGGTGCAGAGGGGACATGTCGCCCTCAGTCACGCCAGTACCCAGCCCAATCGCGGTGAAAACCTCGGCCAAGGGGATCGGGGTGGTGCCGTAGATCGTCGACAGCAGCAAAAGGGCGGTCAGAATGACCGCCCCCAGCAGGACCGCTTGGCCCGTTTTCGTCATCTCAACTGTTTCCCCGGTGCATCGCCGTTGCCATCTTCTCGATCGCTTCGATGTTTGCCGGTCCCGGTGTCAGCTCTTCGTAACGCAGGCCGATCCAGCGCTCGTTCTTGACTGCATCGGTCTGCGACATCACCGGGTGTTCCTGCAGGAACTTGAAGGTATCCGCCGCGCCGTTGCCGGTTTGATAGTCCAGCAGGACAAGGAATTCGGGGTTCGAGGCGGCGACAGCCTCCCACGAGGTGCGGCCCCAGCTAGTGTCCATGTCATGGGTAACGTTGACGCCGCCAGCCGCTGCGATCATCGCGTCGGGAATGGCATATTTGCCTGCGGTAAAGGGCGCATCGGCCGGGCCGTCCAGCAGGAAGACACGGGGTTTTTCCAGATCGGCGGTTTTGGCTTCGATTGCGGCCAGTTGGTCTTTCCAGCCCGAGACCAGCGCGTTCGCCTTGTCTTCGACCTGCATGACAGTGCCCAGACGCAGTACGTCATCAAACAGCAGGTCCATGCTGGCTTCGGGGCGGTCTTTGTTCAGGTGGATGCAGCTTTCGGTCAGCACCATGGTCTTGATGCCAAAGGGCTCTAGCGTGTCTGGGGTTACATCACCTCCGGGCTTCATGCCGTAATACCAACCGGCGAAGAACATGTCGGGTTCAACCGCGACGAGGTTCTCGACCGTCGGGTATTTCGGAGCGAGTTCGGGAATGTCACCGCGTTGCGCGTCGAAATCGGGGCTGGTCTTGTACCAGCCAGTGATGCCAGTCAGACCAACGATGCTGTCCTGAAGACCCAGTGCAAAGGCCATGTCGGTCATGTTCATGTCATGAACTACGATCCGCTCGGGCTTGGTGTCGAACACCAAAGGTTCACCGCAATTGTCGACGGTGATCTCTTGCGCGGCAGCGCTACCCGCCAGTGCGCTTAGTACCGCAGCGGACAAGAGTTTCAGTTTCATCAATCTCTCCTGTTAAGATGAAAGCTTTCGTTTTCGGATGTCCAGCGCGGGGATCACGCGTCCTTCGTGCTGGAAACACAAATAGTCAACACCAAAAGTCTCGCGCACGCGGTCTGGCGTAAGAACCTCGGCGACCGGGCCGAAGGCCGTCAGCTGCGCGTTCTTCATCAGGGCCACGTGGCTGGCGAATTCGGGGATCATGACCAGATCGTGGACGATCATCACAACCGTCACGCCCAACTCGGCCACCAGAGACAGCATGTGCCCTTTGGCATCCGGGTCCAGATGGTTGGTCGGCTCATCCAGAAACAGCAGCGAGGGGTTCTGCGCCAAAGCCCGTGCGATATGGGCGCGCTGACGCTCTCCGCCGGACAGTTTTGCCATCTGTTTACCAGCCAGATGGGACAGTTCGGTGGTGTCTAATACGCGCTGCAGGTCCGTTTTAAGAGCTTCGGCGGATTTGTCGGCCCTGATCGGGATTTGTCCAAGGGCCACATAATCGCGCAGTTGCAGCCGCCCGTCGGGTATTTCCTGCTGGCCGACAACGGCAATCCGTCTGGCCCGTTCCAGCGACGACAGTTTCCGCAGGCTTTGACCTTGAATACGCACATCACCTAGCGCCAGCTTTGCGACCCCGCACAAGAGGTTGAGAAGCGTCGTTTTGCCCGCCCCGTTCGGGCCAGCAACGGCCAATATCGCGCCTTCCTCAAGCGTGAACGAGGTGTCGCGCAGCAGAACATCGCCGTTCAGGGCGTAGTATTCCAGATTTTCAGCGACCAGAAAGCTCATGCCGTATCCTCCGGTGGCAGGCAGGGCATGCGCGACAGGGTTTTGGCATAGAGCGCCAAAGGACGGGTCGAGGCGCTGGTCCAACCATCCTCGCTAGCCCGGAACTGATGGGCGAACTCGGCCAAAGCGTTCAGATCGGCAGGGGATTGAATATCGCCAAACAGATATTGCGCCTTGCCCTTGGCCTGCAGCCCGACCGTCATTGGTCGGTCGCAACCGGCCATACAGTCGATCAGACGTGTCGAGAACCCCTCGGGCAGCTGGTCGTCCAGCGCTTCTTTTGCCTCATGCGAAGGGATCGGCCCTTTGCAGGTGCCGCATATCAGGACGAAATGATCAGCCATGGCACGCGTTGCCGACTTGAACAAAAGCCGATTGAAGGCAAAAGCCATGAGTTGCATCAGCACGCAGATGTGCCATCGAGCCTCCTTCCGGGACACCCCGCCCCGGGTTGGTTAAACTGTGATGGCAGGTCTCCTGACTTGCGGGTCATTGCTCGGCCAACCTTCCCGACCTTTGGGGCCAGTGGTTTTGTGGCGTCGCTCTCCGCTTACAGTTGCGGGGGCAGTCACGGCATTGGCCCTTGGGCCGCACCGTATTCCCATTTTCATCCCTCAGACACAGGCCGTCGGGAACCATCCAGAGCAGCTAGTCTGCTCACGCTCCTATTGTCAAGCACAGGAATCGCGCTAGCGGACCACACGCAGGATCGGCCTGCGCGCGGGTTGGCCCGGTCCGACGCCATTTGTCGGGAACTGGCTAGCCAGGGTCAAACCGGCCTGTATCAGATGGGCGTCCGGATAGCCTCCGGTCAATTCGTTCAAGGCATCGCGCGCCGCCGGAGTTTCGTCGCGGCGCATGTGGTGCAGCATCCGGAGCAGGGCGCGTTCGTCACATGTCAGTTCTTGCCGTGTTTCAACACAAAGCGGGTCGTTGAAGGCTAACCCACTAGGCCGGATGTGTAGCGTGGCCTTGATGACTTTGAAAACCAGATGCGCCAGAACCAGCCCCTGATCGCGCCCCCAACGTTCGGTTGCGACCGAAAAGGCATGTTGCCACGCCTGCGTTTCCGGCTGTGTTAAGCTTAGGATGAAGTGCCGCATGACAGGCAGCAAACCGCGTTCGAAACCGTCAAATTCGACGCGGGGCAATGTGTGGTCAAATGCTGAGGGTTTCATGCGCGTTCCCTATTGGGTTTGGGGGCTTGTGCGACCAAAGGGTGGACGTTTTGCGGAAGGGTGTTTGGGTCAACCGGCGTTTCAGGAAACGTTGATGCAGCGCGGACGGAAAAGCTGAGATCAGCCTCGATCGCCTGCCTCAGTTTTGGTTTCAATGCGCAGCCATGGCGGCTGGCAACGGCGTCCATGGCCAACAGATCTGCGAGGGATTTTCGCATGTCAGGTTATCTTTCGGTCGCAAAAAATGGGACCGGGCGATGATTCCAACGAAATCTGACTGGGTCAGCTGTTAACTGACAAAAACAGTCGGGAAGTACAAGCGCGAAATTCTCAATGAAGTTAGTAGTCGGCAACCAACAGGAAATCCGGCGCTGCATCTTCTTCGATTGTTGCAAAGCGTGGGATCGGGTCTTCGAATACGTTGTCCGTTCGGTCGTCATTCACGGTAGAGACTTCGCCAATCAAGCAATCCCCACCTTCCGCCCAGAAGGCGTGCCAGATGCCGGGCATCAAGGTCACGCTCTGGCCTGGCTTCAGGCGCAGATGCTTTCCGGGCTGTATGGTGACAGGGCAGGCATCGCTTGGAACGGTGACCGCGTTGTCGCGGTCGATACCGCCATCGGGGTCCGACGCATAGATTTCCATAACTAGATCGCCGCCCCCACGGTTGATGATGTCCTCGGCTTTGACGATATGGCGATGCATCGGCGATAGCTGTTTGTCGCGAGAGATCAGCAGTTTTTCGGCATAGAGCATACCGCGCCCTCGACTCAGATCACTCACGTTGCCGTTACGCAGGGTGAACAGGAACAACCCAAGCTCATCGAAATTGCCTTGACCGTAGTCGGTGATATCCCAGCCTAGCCCATGGGCACGGATGCTGTAGGCATCGTCGCTACGCATCTGCTCAGGCGTCCAATCTGCGAAAGGTGGCAGAACGGCACCAAATGAACTGATAAATGCCTGGGCTTCGGTCTTGATACGGTTGATTTCGGATCGTTTCATCTCGGACTCTTCGTAAGGCTATAATTCATGCGACCAAGGCGGGTTGGCTCCGGCACGCGAGACGGTTACGGCAGCCACCTCTGCGCCCAAGGTCAAAGCGTCGCTTAGCGCATCCGGGGACATTGCTTTCATGCCGGGCTTTGTCAGTTGGCCAGCCCGTTCCAGCGAGGCCAGAACCCCTGCATTGAACGTGTCCCCCGCGCCGACCGTATCAACAACTTGCACCGGTTTGACAGGGACTGAGACCACCGTGCCGTTGGCCAGATAACCCGAGGCACCCTCACTCCCACGGGTGACGATGACGGCGGAGGGGCCTGCTTGAAACAGCAAAGGGACTTTCTGATCGTGGCCTTCCGGGCCGGGGATGATCCAATCCAGATCCTCATCCGAGACTTTGACGATATCGGCCTGTTCGATCATCTGGTTCAAACGCGTGCGGTAGAGGGTCTGATCCTGTATGAAACCGGGTCGGATATTGGGGTCCAACATCACAGCACAGTTCGCGCCGTGTTGCGCCAGCATCGCGGCATAGGCATCCGCGCAAGGCTCACAGGCAAGGCTGATGCCACCAAAATACAGCGCTGAAACAGCGGCGAGTTGGCGCGGCATATCCTCGGCCCGTAGCATCCGACCCGCAGTGTTTTCATCGACAAACGTGTATGTGGCGTGACCGTCCTTCAGTTGAACGAAAGCCAGCGTGGTCGGCCTGTCCGAGGCAATCACATGTGTTGTGTCCACATGGCTGGCGCGCAGGTCACCGGCCAATTGCTGCCCGAACATATCCGAGGACAGGCCAGTCAGCAGCCCAACGGGCGCGCCCAATCTGCCCAAAGCGATAGAGGTATTAAAAATAGCTCCGCCGGAATGGGGAACGAAACCGTCCCGCCCGGACAGGGTCGGTTCGGCAATCATGTCGATCAGGGCTTCTCCGCAACACAGGATCATCCCACATCCTCTTCCAAAATACGCTCAGTTATCGCTGAAGCGCATTTTTACAGAAGTTGTTAGCGCCAACAATGCCAAATTCGGCCTGTTCCGAGATATAAAGGTTCATCGACTGCCGCAACTCGCTGAAACGTCCACCTGCATTGAACGCGTTGCGGAAGGCTTCGCCAAACATCCAGCGGTTTTTCTCGGCTACGCCACCAACAAGGAAGACGCCACCGGCAGGCATCACTGTGACGGCCATGTCACCCATCAACGCACCCAGATGGCTGATGAACAAATCTGCGGTGCGAACGGCGATCGGATCCTTGCCGTCGCGTGCGTCCTGCAGAATATCTCGGGCGGTGCGAACCGGAGGCTGAGCTTGCTCAGCCGCCATGCCTGCTGCCTGATACAGGATTGGCAAGCCAGTTCCGCTGAGGAACATCTCAGCCTCAAGCACGAGGCTGTTGTCGAAAAAGCACTCGGGTGCCAGATGGCGCGCGGCGTCGAAGATATCGACTTCATCCCGCGTGCGCGGGGACAGGCCCACATGGCCGCCTTCGCCTGACACGGTGTGGAAATGCCCTTCCGAATGGAGCAGCGCGCCGACACCCAAACCGGTTCCAGGCCCGACGACCAAACGCGTACCCATCGGCGGAGTGGCAGAGCCTTGCAGGACGGATACGTCAGCCTCTGTCACTTCGGCCACGGACCAGGCCGCTGCGGTAAAGTCATTGATCACATAAGTGTTGGCGGCCCCTGTCGCCTTGGCCAGGGCCTCCTCGGACAGGTCCAAATTCGCGTTGGTCAGTTGGATGCGCCCGTCACGCACCGGCCCGGCTCCGGCTGCGACCACGGCTTGGGGTGCGGTGCCGATCTCATCCCGAATTTCATGCAACGCGTCCAGCAGATCGGGCAGGGTGCCCGTCGGGTGTTTGTGCAATGCAGTCAGCTTACCATCAGAGACAATGCCTAGACGCGTATTCGTACCGCCTATATCGGCCACCAATGTCCAATGTGGTCGCAAAGAGCCAGACGGCTGGCGATAGGCCTGTCGTTCGGTAGAGCTCTTGGAAAGTGCGGCCTTTACAGCCGCGAAGGAGGCTTTGGGCCTGCGGTCCAGCGTCTCAAAATCCACGTCTACCAATCCAAACCGTTTTTCATAGCCAAAGGCCCATTCGTAGTTGTCCAGCAAAGACCAGATGAAATACCCCTTAACGGGCACATCCGCAGCCAAAGCCTGTTGCACCGCCGTCAAGTGATCGTCCAGATAGGCGATACGCTCATCGTCCTGCTGACGCTCGGCGCTCGCCATGCCGTTCTCTGTAACATAGATCGGAAGATCACCGGTATAGTCTTCTGCGGTCCTTTTCAGAAATCGGGTCAGGGCGTCGGGGTCGATCTCCCAACCCATCTGAGTTTTGGGCAGAGGGCCCGGCACTTCGGTCAGGCTTGGCCAGGCGCTGTCTGCCGAGGTGATCAGCTTGCGGGTGTAGTAGTTCAAGCCGCACCAATCAACGGGCGCCCCAATGGTGTCGAAATCATCTTGCCAACCCTCGGGCAAATGAGGCTCCAGTCCCTCCAGCACGTTGTCGGGATAGGCTTTTTTGAACACGCCGCCCAAAAAGAACCTGTTGTAGATCCCGTCATAGAGTGCTGCCGCGCGTTGAGCAGCAGCACTATCATCAGCGGGCTCCGCCCATTCGAGGTTGAAGACAGCACCCAGATTGGACATGCCCAAACTACGCATTGTTTGAATGGCGCTGCCATGGGCCAGAAGGACATGATGCATCGAACGTGCGGCCGCACGAATATCGCGCAAACCCGGTGCGTGATGGCCTTCGAAATGGCTGAGCCAGCTGACGCACCAAGGCTCATTGATCGGCGCGACCGAATACATGCGGTCTCCGATACGGCCCATGATCACCTGAGTGAAATCGGCGAACCATCCGGCGATATCCCGATTGCGCCAGCCCCCCAGATCGGCAAGCGTCGAAGGCAACTCCCAGTGGTAGAGCGTCGCACAGGGGCGGATGCCGCGTTCAAGCAGCGCGTCCGCCAGGCGGTCGTAATAGTCCAGCCCGGCTTGGTTTACATACCCCCGACCCTCGGGCAAAACGCGCGCCCAACTGGTCGAAAAGCGGTAGCAATCAAACCCTGCATCCTGAACCAGATCAAAGTCTTCCTCGAACCGATTCAGGTGATCGCAGGCGATTGCGCCATTTTCCGCGCCGACGACGTTTCCAGGCGTGCCCGCGAAACTGTCCCAATGCGTCCGGCCAGCACCGCCCTGTGCATGGCCTTCGATCTGGTAGGCCGATGTTGCGACGCCGAATAGAAAATCGTCGGGGAAGTCGTTGCGTGTATATTTCATCGTCGAACCCCACTGGGCGCAGGCCCGGTTGATCGCCCGACGACCAACTCGGCCTCAAGCAACCTCTTATGTACCGGCGCACCCGGAGACTTGATCCGTTGGATCAGCATCTCGGCCGCCATTTCGCCAGCGTCCCGAACGGAGGACCGCGTTGCTGTGAAGATCGGCACATCCTGACCATTTTTCAGGTAGGAAAGATCATCGTCATGGGCGATGACCGAAATATCCCGCCCCATCTGCAACCCTGCTTCTTCCAAGGCGCGGCGCACACCAATGGCCGTGATCATCGACGAGGCCAGAATCGCGGTCGGTGGTTCTGCGATCTGCAGCATCTGATGGGTTTCCCGGTGGCCATAGACCTCGGTCATTTCAGCGCTGCGCATTAAGGCGGCATCCGGCGTCAAGCCGGCTTGCTGTAGAGCGTCCAGGTATCCGGCTCGACGGCGTTGAGCAAAGTCCATATCCTCCAGCCCGTTGATCAGGGCGATGCGACGGTGGCCCAAATCAATCAGAAACTGCGTCGCGCGCTGGAACGAACTCTTGTTGTTCACATCAATCCAGTCATATTCAGCCTGCACGCCGGTTGAGCGGCCATGAACGATGAACGGCACCGCCATGCGCGTCAGAACCTTGATCCTTGGCTCGTTGACCTTTGGACCCTGCAGCACGACGCCATCGACCGCCCCGCGTTGGAACAGGTTGCGATAGGCCGCCTCGATCGAGGTGTCATCCGCGTTGGTGAACATCATGTCATAGCCATGCTCGGCATAGGTTTTTGACGCTCCGGCGACGAAATCACCGAAGATCGGGTTCACCATTTCATGCCGTGATGAGCTGGGGATGACGTGACCGATGACCATGGATTTGCCCGTCGCCAACCCCTTGGCGCGACTGTTGGGGCGGTAGCCATGTTTGGCAGCTGCAGCCTCGACCCGCAGACGTGTTTCAGCGTTGACCTCAGGATAGCCGTTTAGTGCCCGGCTGACCGTGGTTTGCGAAAGACCCAGTGTTTCAGAGAGCTGCTTGAGGTTCATAGGTAGTCAAAGCGCCTTCAAATCGAAGGCTTTACTGGTGAGGTCCTGTTTTGTGCGCCGGCCAACCTGTTGTGATAACAGACAAGCATGTTTTTCTGACTTATTCGAAAATACGACTCATTGACAGAGTAAAAATGTTAGCGGATAACAATATTCATTCAAAGCGCTTTGAAAAACGTGAAGCGAAGGCGCTGGAGAGTATTGGGAGGAGATTTCATGAAACGCACGCTGTACGCAGGTGTGGCCACGTTTGCCCTGACTGCCGGGGCTGTTCACGCACAGGGTCAAATGATCCACCCCGTTGGAGAGGGTGGCTTTGACTGGGACGGGTTCCAGGCCTTTGCAGACGCTCATGATCTGAGCGGTCAGGACCTGACTATTTTCGGCCCCTGGCTTGCGGGTGAAGGGCAGTCCTTCGAAAATCTGGTCGCCTATTTCGATGAGGCAACAGGCGCAAATTCCAGCTATGTCGGGTCAGACTCGCTGGAACAGCAGATTTTGATCGACGCGGCAGCCGGATCAGCGCCAAACCTGACGGTTTTCCCACAGCCTGGCCTTGCGGCGAACATGGCCAAGAACGGCTATCTGACGCCGCTGGCCGAAGGATCAGCGGATTGGATCAAGAACAATTTCGCCGCCGGTCAGTCCTGGGTCGATCTGGGAACGTTTGAAAACGCAGACGGAGCCAAGGATTTCTACGGCTTCTTCTTCAACGTGAACGTCAAGTCTCTGGTTTGGTACATCCCTGAGAACTTCGAGGACTTTGGGTATGAAGTCCCGGAGACCATGGAAGAGTTCAAAGCGCTTATGGATCAGATGGTCGAAGACGGTGAGACGCCGCTCTGCGTCGGCCTCGCATCCGGTGGCGCGACCGGTTGGCCGGCAACGGATTGGGTTGAGGACCTGATGCTGCGCACGCAACCGCCTGAGGTTTATGACCAGTGGGTTTCGAATGAGATGAAGTTCGACGATCCGCGCGTGATTGCCGCGATCGAGGAATATGGCAGCTTTACCCGCAATGACGACTATGTGGTTGGGAACGCAGACGACACGGCTGCGATCGATTTCCGCGACAGTCCCAAAGGCCTGTTCGAAAGTCCGCCTGCCTGCATGATGCACCGCCAGGCCTCATTCATCCCGGCCTATTTCCCGGAAGGGACAGAGCTGGGCGTGGATGCCGATTTCTTCTATTTCCCGGCCTATGCTGAGAAGGATCTGGGAACACCGGTTCTGGGCGCGGGCACCTTGTTCACCATCACGAATCCAAGCCCTGCGACTGAAGTGTTTATGGAGTTCCTCAAAACTCCATTTGCGCATGAGATCATGATGTCTCAGGACGGGTTCCTGACGCCGCATCTGGGGGCAAACCCCGAGAACTATGCCAACGACACACAGCGCGGTCAGGGTGAGATTCTGACCAACGCCACCACGTTCCGCTTTGACGGCTCAGACCTGATGCCGGGTGCGGTCGGTGCCGGTACGTTCTGGACCGGAATGGTCGACTATTCCTCGGGCGCGAAGGACGCGGCCACTGTTGCGGGTGAAATCCAGTCGTCGTGGGATGCCGCGAAGTAACTGACGCTTCGGGGCGGCTATATGGCCGCCCCGTTTCCAAACCGACGAGGGCATCATGACACCGGCACTTCAGGGCCTGCTGACCATCATAATCGGTGTGTCGGGTTGCGTGGGCTACTTCTACCTCTCGAACCAATTTCTGGACAAAGTCCTGTTCCCGCCGCGCGGGCCGAACGCAGGGCGCAATATCAACCGCGCGAACATGATCCGGCCCTGGCTGTTCTTGTTCCCTGCGCTCGCGGCGCTTGGCCTCTATCTGGCCTATCCGGTGGTTGAGACGTTGCGCCTTTCACTCACGGAGCGCGTGCCTGGCGGCGGGTACAGATGGGTTGGTCTGGAGAACTACACCCAGATGGCGGCCGAGCCGAAGTTCTGGGAAGCCATGCGCAACAATATGTTCTGGCTGATCGTCGTACCCGCAATGTCGACCGGTTTTGGTCTGCTCGTGGCACAGCTGACCGATCGCATCCGCTGGGGCAATTTTGCCAAGTCGCTGATCTTCATGCCGATGGCGATTTCCTTCGTAGGGGCCTCGGTTATTTGGAAACTGGTCTATGACGCGCGCCCAGCGGAACAGGATCAGATCGGCATTCTAAACGCCCTCTATATCTTTTTCGGCGGGACCGAACCGCAGACTTGGCTGACCGTTCCGTTCTGGAACAGTTTCTTCCTGATGATCGTTCTGGTCTGGATTCAAACCGGATTTGCCATGGTGATCCTATCGGCGGCCTTACGCGGCATCCCGGAGGAAACGGTTGAGGCCGCAATTCTGGACGGCGCCAACCCGTTCCAGATCTTCTTCAAGATCAAAGTGCCCCAGATCAAGACGACCATTCTGGTGGTCTGGACGACGATAACGATCACCGTCCTCAAGGTTTTCGACATCGTCTTTGCCATGACCAACGGCCAATGGGAGACGCAGGTGCTGGCCAACTACATGTACGACAAGCTGTTCCGCGCCAATGATTGGGGGGTGGGGTCGGCCTCGGCCATGGTGATCATGTTGCTGGTCACTCCGATCCTGATCTGGAACGTGCGCAATGCGCGCAAGGAAATGGAGTGAGGCCATGAGCGATATTGCAGGAACCAAACCGGCGCTGCGCTGGGTCGTCCATGCCTCGGTCGTCTTACTGGTGGTGCTTTGGGTGATCCCGACCCTCGGTCTGCTGATTTCGTCTTTCCGGACCGCGGATCAGATCTCGGGCAGTGGCTGGTGGCGGTCGGTTTTTCCGTCCGAGCAGAACCTGACCCTGCGCAGCGCCGCACCTGAAACGCAGGTGCTGAAGAACGGCCTCTACGTGATCGAAGGTCAGCTATTCGGGGATGACGAGCAGGTCAAGATCTCGAACTGGGGTATCAGTGCCCGTGAGGTTGATGCCTTTGTCCCCGGCGACACCGCCGAGCTGCGTCGAGGCGGCTCGATCACTGTTGATGCGGACGGCGCCTACAGGATGGAGAACACTGAGGAGTTCACCGGAAACCGAGGCGCGCGCGTGTTCGTCACGGCCGAATTGCCGCCAGAATTCACCTTGGACAACTATCGAAAAGTCCTGCTGGATCAAAGTAGTTCCGACAGTATGGCCAAAGCCTTCTTCAACACGTTGACGGTGACAATTCCCGCGACAATCATCCCGATCCTCGTTGCGGCCTTCGCAGCCTATGCGCTGGCGTGGATGGAGTTTCCGGGCCGTGCGCTGCTGATCGCGGCCGTCGTTGGGCTGTTGGTTGTGCCCTTGCAATTGGCGTTGATCCCGCTGTTGAAGTTCCACCTGAATATCGGGATCGGGAAAGGCTATCTGGGCGTCTGGCTGGCCCATACTGGCTTTGGTATGCCACTGGCGATTTACCTGCTGCGTAACTACATGGCCGGGTTGCCTCGGGATCTGATCGAGAACGCCCGTGTCGATGGCGCGACCGAGTTTCAAATCTTCACCAAACTGATCCTGCCGCTCAGCTTCCCGGCGCTGGCCTCTTTCGCGATCTTTCAGTTCCTGTGGACATGGAACGACCTGCTGGTCGCTAAGGTCTTCCTGATCGACGCAACCGGCCAGACCACCGTGATGACCAACCGCATCGTCGAACTTTTGGGCACACGAGGCGGCAATTGGGAAATCCTCGCGACGGCGGCCTTTGTGTCGATTTTTGTGCCACTGGTCGTGTTCTTCGCAATGCAAAAATACCTGGTCCGGGGCCTATTGGCCGGATCCGTCAAATAGAGGCGTCTGATGAACGTGCAAAACACCGTAGACCTATCCAACTCAACCAAAGCACCGTCAGACTGGTGGCGGGGCGGGGTGATCTACCAGATCTATCCGCGCAGCTTTCAAGACAGCAATGGCGACGGGATTGGTGACCTGAAGGGGATCACCCAACGGCTCGACTATATCGCCTCGCTCGGCGTCGATGCGATCTGGATTTCGCCCTTCTTCAAGTCGCCGATGAAGGATTTCGGCTATGACGTGAGCGACTATCGTGATGTCGATCCGATGTTCGGCTCGCTTGAGGATTTCCAAGAGCTACTGGATCAGGCTCATGCCAAGGGTCTGAAAGTGATGATTGATCTGGTGCTGTCTCATACATCGGAACAACACCCGTGGTTCACCGAAAGCCGAGCCTCAACAGACAATCCGATGTCCGATTGGTACGTCTGGGCCGACCCCAAACCCGATGGGACGCCACCGAACAACTGGCTGTCGATCTTCGGAGGGTCTGCCTGGCAGTGGGACCCGCGCCGACTGCAATACTACCTGCACAACTTCTTGACGTCGCAGCCGGACCTGAACTTCCACTGCGTACAGGTACAGGACGCGCTGCTAGACGTGTCCCGGTTCTGGCTCGAGATGGGGGTCGATGGCTTCCGCCTGGACACGATCAACTTCTATTTCCACGACAAGCAATTGCGCGATAACCCCGCGTTGCCGGTTGAGGAGCGCAATGCCTCGATTGCACCCGCAGTGAACCCGTATAACCACCAGAACCACCTCTATTCCAAAAGTCAGCCCGAAAACATTGCCTTCCTGGAACGGTTGCGGGCGCTGACCAACGAATACGAAGGACGCGCCTGTCTGGGTGAGGTCGGCGACGCGCAACGCGGGCTTGAGATCATGGGGGAATACACCTCGGGTGATGCGCGTATGCACATGTGCTATGCGTTCGAGTTCCTAGAAAAGCGCGCTTTGACAGCAGCTTACGCTAAACAGGTGTTTGACCAGCTTCAAGCCAAGGCCGGAGATGCCTGGCCCTGCTGGGCGTTCTCTAACCATGATGTGCAACGCCATGCCTCTCGTTGGGACCTCAGCGAAGCGGCAACGCGTCAGCACGCGGTTTTAATGATGTGCCTGCGCGGCTCGGCTTGTCTGTATCAGGGTGAGGAACTGGGCCTGCCCGAGGCCGATGTGCCTTTCGGGCGCTTGCAAGATCCTTATGGCGTTGAGTTCTGGCCGGAGTTCAAAGGCCGCGACGGGTGTCGGACGCCGATGGTCTGGACAACTCAGGCCGAACAATCGGGCTTTAGCACCGGCGAACCTTGGTTGCCTGTCAGTGCGGCCCAGTCCGAACGCGCGGTTGATCGTATGGAGGCGGATGATCAATCCATGCTGCACCACTATCGTCGCGCGATTGCTCTGCGCCAAGCGCATCCGGCGCTGGCTGCGGGGGCGCAATCAGAGATGGAGCAAGTCGGCCCGGCCCTAGTTTTCCGCCGCGAAAACGCCAGCGAAGAGGTGTTTTGCGCCTTCAATTTGGGGCGCGAAGCGGGGCAGGTCGATCTGCCCTCGGGCAGCTGGCAGGCAATTGGTGAGGACATTGGCAGTGTCACGGGTGAAGGTCGCGTCACGCTGCAACCTGCCGAATTCTGCCTGATGCGAAGGGATAAGGGGTAAGTCATGTCGGAACTCAAACTCACAGATGTGGCGAAATCCTATGGTCCAGTCGACGTCCTGAAGCACATTGATCTGGATATCGAGCAAGGCGAGCTGATCGTCTTTGTCGGCCCGTCCGGGTGCGGAAAATCCACGCTTCTCAGGATGATTGCGGGGCTGGAGAAGATCACCGGCGGCACGCTGGAGATCGAAGGTCAGATCATGAATGACGTGCCACCCGCGCAGCGCGGCATCGCCATGGTGTTCCAATCCTATGCCCTCTATCCGCATCTGACCGTGCGCGAGAATATGTCTTTTGCGCTCAAGATCGCCAAACGGCCCGCCGCAGAGATTGACGCTGCTGTTGAGCGCGCGGCTCAAATTCTGCAATTGGACCCATATCTTGATCGCCTACCCAAAGCCCTTTCTGGTGGTCAGCGCCAGCGCGTCGCGATCGGGCGGGCGATTGTGCGGGATCCCAAGGTCTATCTGTTTGACGAGCCGCTCTCGAATCTCGATGCAGCGCTGCGCGTCGCCACGCGGATTGAGATTGCGCGCCTCAAAGAGGCGATGCCCGACAGCACCATGATCTATGTGACCCATGATCAGGTCGAGGCGATGACCTTGGCCAGCCGCATCGTTGTGCTGGCCAACAAAGGCATCGCCCAGGTTGGCACCCCGCTTGAGCTGTATGAAACCCCGGACAATGAGTTCGTTGCCCAGTTCATCGGCTCGCCTTCGATGAACCTGTTACCCGGAACGATCACTGGCACTGGGCAGATGACGACGATAGCCTTGGAGGGCGGAGGCATGGCGATTTCCGCGATCCCGACCGGGCCCGAGGATGAAGGCAAGCAGGTAAACATCGGCGTCCGGCCCGAAGATTTCAATTTGACGGATAGCGACCCGATGCTGAGCGGCGAGGTTGATTTCACCGAAGCGTTGGGTGAAGTGACTCTGCTCTATTTTGCCAAATCCAACGGCGCGGATCAGGTCATCGCCAAATTGCCTGGTATTCAACGGAACCTTCGCGGGCAGCAGGTTTCGGTCACAGCACGGCCGGAAAAAGTGCATCTGTTCCATAACGGCCTGTCTATGCGCAAGTGATTTAGCAAGGCGGCTTCAAGCCGCTTGACAACTCATACAACCCCGTTCAACCATTATTGAAACGTTTCAATGGTGATAAATGCGGATCTCTGCGCAGCTATACACAGTCCGGAATTGTGGTGATCTTGGCGATCAACTGCAATTGGCGGCGGCCTGTGGCTATGCAGATGTCGAAACGACGGGGTTGCACGACCTGACGGCGCCTCAGATGGCCGGGATCGTTGAGCAATCCGGTTTGCGGGTACGTTCCGCGCATTTCGACTGGGAAGAGTTCGACAGGCGTTTACCCGAAATTCAGGACCTTCTGGAACGATTGGAATGCCCGGTTGCCGTCATGCCTTGGCTGGCACCAGCGGCGCGGCCCGACACTGCCGAGGGATGGAAGGCTGTGTCGGGCCAGTTATCGCAATGGGCAGCGCAACTGTCAGGCTCGGGCGTTCAACTGGCCTATCACAACCACGATTTCGATCTGGCCGGGTATCCCTCGCAGACGCCGCTAGAGATGATTCTGGAGAAGGGGAACGTCTTCTGGCAGCCCGATATTGGTTGGCTGGGGGCGGCCCACCTGGATCCGGCCGGATTGATTAGGCGATATGCTGATCGTGTGGTTTCGGTCCACGCCAAGGATGTGGATCCCAGCCAAATGGGGGATGCCCGGTGGCGGGATTTAGGACAGGGCGATATAGACTGGAGCAAGGTTCTCGATGCACTTGATCGTACGGCGTGTTCGGATCTGTTCGTTGAGCATGACGAGTCGTCGAGCCCGGCGACGACTCTGACAACAGGCAGGCGCTTTCTGAGCGACCTTTTGAAAGGTCGTATCTAGATGGCCCGCGCAACGATCAAGTCTATCGCCAAGCAGACAGGCTACTCCGTCGGGACCGTATCCAATGCCCTGCGCGGAGAGGACTCGGTCAAACGCGAAACCCGTGAAGAGATACAGAAAGTGGCCTTGGAGCAGGGCTACAAAGTAAACCTTGCCGGGCTGAAATTACGCACGAACAAGTCCTACCGGATCGCGGTACTGGTGGGCGTCTCCACCGACGCAACCGAGGAGTGGGAGGGTGTCGAGTTCACCCGAATTGTGGCTGGCATCTCAACCGCCTTGCAGGGGTCACGTTATGAGCTGAGCGTGTGCAGCGTGGCCGATTTGGACGAAGCGATGGCCGCCCTGCGCGCGATCGTACAGGAACGCTCGGCGGATGGGGTGATCTTTTCGGGCACTCGACATAACGACCCGCGTATCGCCTATCTGCAAAGTCAGAACTTCCCCTTTGTAACCTATGGCATGAGCGGCAGTTCTGAACCTCATCCCTATGTCGATTTCGATAGCGAAAGCGCGGCGCGCGACGCGACAGAGCGGCTGTTGCGTTTAGGTCATCGACGAATTGCTCTCATCAATCCACCCGCCGAATTGGTTTACACTGGACAGCGTCAGACTGGCTATGCCGCCGCACTACAGACGGCGGGCGTGCCCGTTCAACCCGATCTGATCTACAACGGCCCCACAACGGCGCAAAGCGGCCAAAAGGCTTTTCGCAGCCTGATGCAACGCGCAGACCGCCCGACCGGCATCATCTGCGCCAACGAGGCGATGACGCTGGGCGCTTTGTCGGCCGCCGCCGAAGATGGCATCAGAGTCGGGCGCGATGTTGTGGTCATTTCGACCGATGACCTCCAACTCAGCAAGTATTTCGTGCCCGCACCTAGTGCCTATTACGTGCCGATTGACGAGACCAGCCGGTTGCTGGGCGCGTTCATGTTAAAATCACTGGACGGGGCCGACCCGCCTGAAATTCAAAAGAAGATCAGGGCAACGTTAATCGAGCGGCAACCTGACACACCTCCGCCGAACCCGGCGATTTGACCTGACCCAACAAAGGAGAAACCAAACATGTTCAAACATCTACTTGCCGCTGCAGTCGTTGCGACGATGACGGTCCCAGCCGCTTTTGCCGCCGATTTGGAAGGTCGCGTTCTGAAAATCGGAACGGATGCAACCTATCCCCCGATGGAAACCGTCGACGAGACAACGGGCGAGATCGTGGGCTTTGACGTCGACGTGATGAACGCCATTTGCGAGCGCGTGAACTGCGTGCCGAATTTCGTCAACACCGCGTGGGACGGCATCTTCGCAGCCCTTCAGCAAGGTGAGTTCGATCTGGTCATCTCGGGCGTGTCGATCACGCCGGAACGGGAAGAGACCATGGATTTCTCAGAGCCTTATATCGTGGTCAGCCAGGCCATCCTGTTGCAAGTCGACAAGGGTGACACGACCTTGGATGACTTCAAAGCCGGAGGTCTGAAACTGGCCGCTCAAACCGGAACAACCAATGCGCAATTGGCGGAAGAGCTGGTAGGGCGCGAGAATGTCAGCCTCTATGACAACTTCTCGGCTGCCATTCTGGCGTTGCAAAACGCCGACGTCGAAGGCGTGATCATCGACGGAACTTCGGCCACCGCGTATGAGCAGGAGTTCGCGGGTGAACTGACCGTGGGCATCACGGGGCTGCAATCCGATCCGCTGGGCATCGTGTTTCAGGAAGGTGACCCGACCGTCGATGCGATCAACGAAGGTCTGGCCGCAATTCAGCAAGACGGCACGTTGGATGAGCTGAAAGCCAAATACTGGGGCACCAACTGATCCTTTGAACCCCTTCCAGCCCCGGCGAGTTCTGCCGCCGGGGCTTTGAACTAGCGGAGAACCCCATGTCGCGCCTCAGCTCGATCCGCCCGAGCAACCTCGTGTTGCTCGCAGCCGCACCCTTTATCATCTATCTGTTTGCCACCTCGTCCAAATACCTGCGATCTCTGGTCGCCATTCTGGGAATCGGCAACAATGCAGGGCCGATTTTCGTGGGGTTCTTGCTTGTCCTTGCGACGGCGATCCTCGGCTATCTTTGCGCCCGGCACACCCGGTTCGAAGCGCAAGCGCCCGCATGGCTTCGGATTTCGGCATTGACGGCTTTTCCGGCGGCGGTTGGCCTGTCCATTCTGGCTTTTGTCGCCCCGCATGTCCTGATGTCCTTCGCCGAGTCCGTCTTTTTTCATGCGCTCAGCGAGAATACCTCGACCCTGATTGATCGCACCAACCAAACGTGGGTTTTGTTTCCCGAAGTGGTGGCACAAGTTCAGAGCGGCTTGCAGATCCTGCTGGCTGTCTATGCTGTGATCATCGCGCTGTGCCTGATCTCTGGCCGTTTGACGAAACCTCTGCGCGGGCGCGTGCAGCTTGGGTTTGAAATTCTGACGGGCGCCGCGCTGTTCTACCTGATGTTCATGGCTCATTGGCAATTCGCAACAGGCGTCGCGATTACGTTCCGCGCGGCGATCTTTGCTTATATCTTCGCCGCGATCCTTGGCCTGATCTGGGTCGGGCTGCAGTCTTTCAAGCCAAAGGCCCGGACAACGATGGTCTATGGAGCGATCAGCCTTGCGTTGCTTGCAGTGTCCACCTTCTTCTTCATGCAGCCCAAAGTCAGCTATGTCCTTGTCGGCAATACCGAGGGGCGTATCGCCATTGTGCGCGGTACCCCTCAGGCGCAGGCCGATGTGATCCGCTTCGGTGAGTTCGAAGGCGGCGGCGATCAGCAAATCCGAATTCGGAGCGCCCCGGACGCTGCATCTGCGATCGAACAGATTGAGACCGTCGACAGCGTCTCGGGTGCGTTTGTTCCGGTTGAGGCCCACTCGCAGGGCTACCCGGTGATCTGGCAGACCAGCTTCCTGCCAGACAAGTTTCGAAATCCGGGGCTGGCCTTTGCCGTTTTCGGTTTCCTCTTGCTGACACTCACGGTCGGCGGGTCCCAACACAAACTGCACCCACTTGCGGTCGGGGCCGAGTTTTTCGTGGACACGATCCGAGGCATTCCGATGCTGGTGATCATCCTCTATATCGGCCTTCCCTTGGCGGGCGCGGTCAAGGATGCCACCGGCGGCGGGATTGATATGACCAACATGACCCGCGGGATCATCGCCATTTCGGTTGGGTATTCCGCCTACATGGCCGAGATCTTCCGATCTGGCATCGAAGCCATACCGAAAGGCCAGCTTGAGGCTGGCAGCTCGCTGGGTTTGTCCCGCTGGCAAACTGCGCGGTTGATCGTGTTACCGCAGGCCCTGCGGATCGTGACACCGCCCCTGGGCAATGAGTTCATCGCGATGATCAAGGACACCTCGCTGCTGTCGATCCTGTCGGTGCGCGACATGACCCAACGCATGCGCGAATTCCAAGCCTCCAGCTTCCTGCCGTTTGCGCCCTTCAACACGGCGGCGATCCTCTATGTCGTGATTACTCTGGGTTGCGCCAGCTTCCTGAAATGGATCGAGCGGCGAACCGCGAAGGACACCAGATGAGCAAGCTTGAACTGGGTGTTTGCTACTACCCCGAACAATGGGATCCGTCCCAATGGCGAGACGATGCTGCGCGTATGGTCGAAATGGGCCTCGATTGGGTGCGGATTGCCGAGTTCACCTGGGGCCTGATCGAACCCCGGCGCGGTCAGTTCAAATGGGGTTGGTTGGATGAGGTGATCGGGATTTTGGGTGAGGCTGGCCTGCGGGTCATGATGTCCACGCCGACGGCTTCGCCGCCCAAATGGCTGATCGACGAGTATCCAGAGATTTTGCCCGTCGGCCCAGACGGTCGCGTGCGCGGTTTTGGATCGCGCCGGCACTATTGCTTTTCCAGCGATGTCTACCTTGAGGAGGCCAAACGGATCGCAACCGAATATGCCCGGCGCTATGGGCAAAACCCGCATGTCCATTCGTGGCAGATCGACAATGAATACAATGACCATGACACCGTCCTCAGTTACTCGGACGCGGCTCGCAATGGGTTTCGCCGGTGGCTGCAAGTGCGCTATGGCGCGATTGAGGAGCTGAACCGGAAATGGGGTACGGTCTTCTGGGGCACACAATACGCAAGCTTTGACCAGATCGAGCTGCCAAACGGCTTGGTCGCGGCCGCGAACCCGACGCAGTCTTTGGATTTTGCGCGTTATTCCTCCGGCCGGGTCCGACTGTTCAACAAAGCTCAGGTAGATATTCTTCGGGCGCATTCTCCGGGCCGGGACATCACGCATAACTTCATGGCGGGCAGTTTCGAGTATGATCACCACGCGGTGGCCGCCGACTTGGATATCGTAGGCTTCGACAGCTACCCGCTGGGCAATCTGCTGGGATCATCCCTGTCTGATCAGGACAAGCATCGCTACTTGCGAACCGGGGCGCCGGACTATCAGGGGTTTCACTGCGATCTGTATCGCTCGCAAGGGCGCGGGCGCATGTGGGTGCTAGAGCAACAACCCGGTCCCGTCGACTGGGCAGAAAAGAACCCTTCGCCCGCAGATGGCATGGTTCGGCTATGGACCTGGGCGGCCTTTGCCCATGGCGCGCAGGCGGTGATGTTCTTTCGCTGGCGGCAGGCAAAGTTCGCTCAGGAGCAGTTCCACACTGCGCTTTTTCGGTCGGATGGTAGTCCGGATCAGGCAGCGGTTGAGCTGGCGCAGGTAGTGAAGGATCGCGCGGCATTACCCCCGGCCAAAAGGCAGAAGGCCCAAGTCGCAATGCTGATCGACTATACGTCGATCTGGGCGGCGGAATTCCTGCCGCATGACGATGCGTTTCCAAATGCGAACATCCTGCGAGACTGGTACGCGGGTTTGCGCGGTTTCGGTGTCGATCTGGATTTTGTCGGGCCGGAGGATGACCTGAATGGCTATGCCTTGATCGTGCTGCCGCAGAGCATGATCGTCAGCGACGGGTTGGCCTCAAGACTTCAAGCGTCGTCAGCGAAACTGTTGATCGGGGCGCGGTCGGGTAGCAAGACGCCAGATATGCACAGCCCTGACACCCTCGCACCGGGAGTGTTGAGCGATTTGACAGGTGTTCGCGTTTTGAGGGTCGAGTCCTTGCCTGACCTTGCAGACGAAGCCGTGCAGTTGGGCGAGCAAAACCCGCTGCACTTCACTGGTTGGCGCGAAATTGTCGAGACAAGTGAACAAGCTATCGGCCATTTCGTCAGCCGATATCAAAATGGCAGTCCGGCGGTCATACGCTCAGCCAGGGCGACCTACCTTGCGATGGTTCCGAGCGGCGCGTTGTTGCAAAACATCTTGCGCGACGTGTTGGATTGGGCTGGGCTGGAGGTCTCCGAAACGCATCACGATTTGCGGCTCACCCGACGCGGGGACCTGCGCTTTGCCTTTAACTTTGGCGATCAAGACCAACCACTGCCCGCGAACACAAAGCGCTCGCTTCTGGTCGGAGAAGACCCGGTAGCCCCGCACAGCCTTGCAATTTGGACGGAATAGCGCGCCCGTATCAACCCTCCGAGGACGCGCTGTTTTCGAGGACTACAACGTCGCAGCCCGCAATGGTGTGCCCGTTCCACTCAACCGGATCGGCATTGTAGTTGATCAGGAACGTATGCTCGGCCGTGTCCCGAAGCCTCAGGCCCTCGGACAACGGCTGCAAATTCAGCCCGGTGTGCTCCGCCGCCAGCCCGATGAGACGATCCCAGAGCGCCTCATTCGGGAAACCCGCCAGATACCAAACGCCATCCCCTGTTTTCACGGCTGGAGTCCCATCTTCAAATTGCAAGAGGTCCGCGCCGTCTCCGGACAGACGATCGATCCAGTGCTGCGCCGCTCCGCCCCCCACTACCGGGCGTTTGACATTTGGCGGCAGGGTTTCAACCAGATCGACATGGCAATCGATGCCATCAAGGCCGGGGCGGCCCGACAGAGGGATCTGGAAATCACGGGTGATCGCGCCGCTGCGTGGGCCAATGATGGCAAGATCGCAGGCCTCGGCCAAACGCGCTTCCAACGCGGCATTGATTGTGGCCAGCCCCGGCGCAAGGATCACCGCGTAACCTTTCGGCAGGTCCTGAGGTGAAACGATGTCCACCGAAAGCCCGGCGCGACGCAGCGTGCGATAGGCCGAGAATACCAGCCGGAAATAGTCAAAACCTGCGCCCTGCGGCTGCGTGGTCCACGCCCAATCCGAGGCATAATCGAACAGGATCGCAACCTGCGCCTGTTTCTGGTGAACCGGACCGATGGCCTTCAATTCATCCGCCGTCTGGCGCGCCTCGGCCAGACCGGGGGCCGCGCGGCTGTCTGGTGTCAGCAATCCGGCGTGCATCTGTTCCTGCGCAAAGGGCGCTTGGCGCCAGCGGAAATAGCTGACCACCTCGGCCCCGTGTGCCACGGCCTCAAGCGACCACAGCCGGACCATGCCGGGCAGGGGAGCAGGGTTGTACGGGGCCCAGTTCACAGGGCCGGGCTGTTGCTCCATCACCCACCAGCGACCACGACCAACCGCGCGGTAGAGGTCGTGGTGAAAGCCCTGCATATCCGGATCGCCCTGTTGCAGGAATTTGGCCTTGTGTTCGGCGTCATCTTCCAATCGGTCTGACAAGAAGCCGATCGGATAGCTGTCCCAAGTAGCGATATCGAGGTCCGCCCCGACGTCGAAATGGTCGAACTCAAGCACGCGGCCCATGTAGTTATGCGACAGCGGCGCATCGGTCAGCGGGCGCAACACTTCGGCCTGAGCCTTGTTAAACGCCACTACCTGATCCGAGCTGAAGCGTCGGAAGGCCAGAACATGGGCTGGGTTCGGCTCGGTCACGGTCAGGTTCGGTAGGTCGATCTGGTCAAAGTGGTCGTATTCCATCGACCAGAACACATTGCCCCAAGCCTCGTTCAGGGCGTCGATGCTGCCATATTGATCCGCCAACCACAGCCGAAACGCTGCAAGCGCCGGGGCGCTGTAGCTGATCGTGGTGTCGTGACAGCCATATTCATTGTCGATTTGCCAAGCCGCCACATGCGGATTGTGGCCATAGCGTTCGCCAAAGATCCGGGCGATGCGGACGCACTCGTCGACATAGCCCGCATGGCTGAAGCAATAGTGCCGACGTGACCCGAATTTACGCGGTTGGCCTTGGGTGTCGACGGCCAGCATGTCGGGGTGTTTGTCCAGCATCCAGCGCGGAGGTGTGGCCGTGGGTGTCCCCATAACCACCTTCAAACCGGCCGATCCCAGCACCTCGACCGCGCGATCCAGCCAGTCGAATTGCAGATCGCCGGGCGAGGGTTCCAACCTGCTCCAGGCGAATTCGCCGATGCGCACCCAGCTCAGGCCCGTTTCGACCATGCGCGCGGCATCTTCGGCCCAAACAGCCTCGGGCCAGTGTTCGGGGTAGTAGCAAACGCCGAGTTCGGGGGTCATAGAAGGACTCTGTGTTCCGGTTGGCCCTGGCCTGCGTTCAGTTCGGCAAAGGTCATTCCGTTCGTGGGTTGGGTTTCAAGCGTTTCCGCGCTCAGCCCTTGGCGGGCGGTTGTGCAGAACAGTGTCGTCAGGTCGTCTCCGCCAAAGGCGGGGCAGGATGTATGGGCGGCGTCAATGGTGACCGCGCGCAGGAACTTGCCCGTCGGATCATAGGCCGCGACCCGGCTCGCCCCCCATTGAGCGATCCAGACGTTCCCGGCGGTATCAACCACCGCGCCATCCGGGTTCAAACCGTCTTCGTTCAGATCCAGAAAGACCGAAGGCTCCCCTTCGGGCCAGCCGGTCTCAGTGTTCAGGCCCCACCGCATTACCTGTCGTGTCGCGGTGTCTGCGTAGTAAGCGGAGGACCGGTCCGGAGCGAAACAGATCGCGTTTGAGATGGAGATACCCGGCACCAAACGGCGCAGCTCGCCCTTGTAGAACCGGTAGATTGAACCAGCACCGAGCTCCGCGCTTTTGCCCATCGTCCCGATCCAGAACCCGCCCCACGGGTCGGCGCGACCGTCATTCGAGCGGGTGACGGGATTTTCAGCCTCTAGCGGAACGACCAGTGATTTCTCACCCGTGGCCAGCGAAAACCGCCACAACCCGGTTTCCGAGGCTATTAGCAGAGTATCACCGTCCACCCAGCCTGCGGCCGAGACATATTCGTCGAAATCCCAGCTTTTCTGCGCCTCGCCTTCACGGGTCAGAAGGCGTTTGCCGAGGATGTCGAACCAGAACAACTGCTTCCGCTCGGGATGCCAGAGGGGGCCTTCGCCCAGCATACACGGGCGGTCGTCGAAAGTGACGCTCATGCAACGGCCTCGTCATAGGCCGCTACGATCCGGATGGCGCGTTCCGAGATTTCCGCGATCTCCATGTCCGGTTTGAACAGGGCCGAACCGATGCCGAAGCCGTCAGCGCTGGCTGCGATCCATTCGTCGAAGTTGTCTGTACCCGCGCCGCCAACCGCGAAGACCTGCGTGCCAGCCGGCAAGACCGCCCGCAACGCTGACAGACCTGCGGGGCCTGCCAAAGATCCGGGGAACAGCTTCAAACCGGTTGCACCCGCTTTGAGGGCCGAAAAGGCCTCGGTCGGGGTGAAGATGCCCGGCCAGGATTGCAGCCCCAGTTCACGGCTGCGCCGGATCACATCAGGATCGGCATTGGGCGAGACAATCAGCTTGCCGCCCACATCCCGTACGGCCTCAACCTGTTCGGGTGTCAACACCGTGCCCGCGCCGATCAAGGCGCGATCGCCGAAAGCTTCGACCAGAATGCCGATGCTCTCAAGAGGATCCGGAGAGTTCAGCGGCACCTCGATCCGGTCGATCCCGGTTTCGATCAGAAGTCGACCGACTTTCTTGGCGCTCGAGGGGGTCAAACCTCGCAGAATGGCAATGATGGGGCGGCTCATACGGTTTCTCTTGTCATATTGCGGGCTTTGTTCAACCCGGCCAGAGTGGATGTGGTGGCGTCGGCCATCTCGACAAACGCGCCTTGCGGTTGCAGCGCTTGCGCGTAGGCGGCCGATAGCCCCTCGGCCCCGATGATCGCGATCTGCTGACCCAGCCAATAGGGGCGTGAGGCCGCAAGTTCGGCCCCAATCAATAGCCCTGACAGACGCGCGCGGGCCGTGCTGCCGTCCTGCCCGTGCAGCAGATCTGCAGCACGCAGACTGAACAGGCGGGCGGCAAGCTGTTCGGGTTTGGACAGAGTATCCTCGACAGCCTCGGCAAACGCGGCCTCGTCCCAGCCTTCACTCACCGAGTGCCGAAGGACCGATTGACCGCGCAGCAAGTCGAATAACTCTCCGGTCATGAAGGTGCGGAAGCTGACGACCTCATTCGCGCTGACCTGCACCCATTTCGTATGGGTGCCAGGCAAGCAGATCACGCCGTCCCAGTTGGGGTGTGTATCCAGAAACCCTGCGATTTGCGTTTCTTCTCCGCGCATCACATCCGGCGGGGACACTTGTTTCAAACCAGGCACGACAAAGGCGCGGATCCGAGGATCGGTGGCAGGCACGCGGATCGGAACGCCCTGCACAGGCGCGGTTGGAACAGCAGCATAGGGTGCTTCAACCCATCCCTGACGGGCGCCGACCATGCCGCAGGCAACGACATCGACAGGGGCATTGTCCAACCAGCCCTCGATCAATGCCAACAAGGCGTCCTCAAACCCGCCTTTGGAGACGCGCGCCATGCCCATGTCCGACTGGGCTTGGTCAATATGGGTCGCCCCCTCCATCGCCCAGACGCGCAAGTGCGAGGTGCCCCAGTCCGCTGCGATCCATTCTGGTTTCATAGTTCTACCCCGTTACCACGACGCCACCATCGGCAACCATGCACTGTCCGGTCATGGCGCGGCTGGCGTCCGAGGCCAGAAACAAGGTGGGTCCGATCATGTCGTCGGGCTTTAGATGTTCTTTCAGGCATTGGCGATCCAAATGTGCCGCCAGATCTTCGGGCGTGGCCCACATGTCCAACTGCTTTTGCGTCAGAACCCACCCGGGGGCCAGCGCGTTGACGCGGATGCCTTTCGGCCCAAGCTCGCGCGCCAGCGACCGGGTCATGCCCGTAATCCCCGCATTCGAGGTCGTGTAGATCGGATAGCCCGCGTTGCCCATCATGTAGCTGATCGAGCTGAAATTGATGATCGAGCCACCACTCTCCATCTGCCGCGCGGCTTCCTGACAGGCGAAATAATAGGCTTTGAGGTTCACCTCGATCATCCAGTCCCAGAATTCAGAGGTCGTCTCATCCAGTGAGTGGCGCTGATCGTTGGCGGCGTTATTGACGAGCACTTTGATCGGTCCATGGGCCTCGGCGGCCTTCTGCATTGTGGCGTGCAACAGTTCCGTGTCGGTCATATCGCCTTGCATGAACAGGGGCGCACGACCGTGTTTTGCACGCATTTCTTCCACGAAGGCGCTTGCGTCCGAGCGGCCGATAAAGGCCACGTTGGCCCCTTGCGCCATGAACCCGTCGGTCAGCGAAGCGCCAACGCCCGAGCCACCACCGGTGATATAGACTGAGGCCCCTTTGAGGTCTTGGAATACAGCAGGTTGGTCCATTAGTGGCTCTCTCTTGTAACGAGGCGTGTGTCTTTGCCGACAAGGAAATCAAGGTCAGCGCCCTGATCGGCTTGCAGCACGTGGTCGATGTAAAGTCGGGCGTAACCGCGCGTGTAATGCGGCGCCTCCGGCTGCCAAGCCGCGCGGCGGGTGTCGAGTTCTGCCTCATCGACCAGCAGCTCAAGCTCTCCCTTACTGGCGGAGACGCGGATGCGGTCGCCGGTCTTGACCAATGCCAATGTGCCACCGGCCTGCGCCTCGGGGCTGACATGCAGGATGACAGTACCGAAGGCGGTGCCGGACATGCGCGCGTCCGAAATGCGGATCATGTCGCGCACGCCTTCTTTCACCAGTTTCGCCGGGACCGGCATGTTGCCGACCTCGGGCATGCCGGGATAGCCCTTGGGTCCGCACCCTTTGAGAACCAGAATGGTCTCGGGCGTCACAGGCAGGTCTTCGCGGTCGATATTGGCCTTCAGATCTTCGATGCTTTCGAAAACAAAGGCTTCGGCTTCGGTTTCCAGCAGTTCATCCGTAGCCGCCGAAGGTTTTACGATCGCTCCGTTCGGCGCTAGGTTACCGTGCAGAACGCGCAGACCGGCTGTGGGTTTCACCGGATCATCGAAGGGCCTGATCACGTCGCGATTGTAGCACTCTGCCCCCTCGTAGTGAGCCGAGATATCTTTGTTCAGAACCGTTTTCGCAGGGCGTAAGAAGGACTTGAGTTCATTCAAAACCACAGGCACGCCGCCTGCGTAACAGAAATCCTCCATCAGGTATTTGCCAGACGGCATGCAGTTGACCAGCAGGGGAATTTCAGATCCGATCTCAAAGTCTTTTAGCGTCAGATCGACACCAACTCGACCCGCCAGCGCCAGCAGGTGGACTACGGCGTTGGTCGAGCCACCCACAGCGGCATTGGCCAGAATGGCATTCTCAAATGCTTCCTTAGTCAGGATGTCCGAGGGTTTGAGGTCTTCGTCTACCATCTCGACAATCCGTTTGCCGGTCAGGTGTGCCAGCGCCATGCGCCGTGCGTCAACGGCGGGCAGGGCGGCGTTGGTGGGCAGGGACATGCCCATGGCTTCGACCAGTGAAGCCATGGTCGAGGCCGTGCCCATCGTCATGCAAACCCCGGCGCTGCGCGACATGCCGGATTCGGCGTTCATGAAATCCTGCAGCGTCATTTCGCCTGCGCGGACTTCTTCCGAGAACTTCCAGACATCGGTGCCTGATCCGATATCCTTACCTTTGAACTTGCCGTTCAGCATCGGCCCGGAACTGACCACAATCGAGGGCAGATCAACCGAGGTCGCGCCCATCAGTTGTCCCGGTGTGGTCTTGTCACACCCGCCCAGCAGAACAACGCCGTCAATGCCATAGGCGCGGATGGATTCTTCGACATCCATGGCCAGCAGATTGCGGAACAGCATGGCTGTGGGTTTCATCTGGGTCTCGCCCAGCGACATGACCGGAAATTCGACCGGGAAGCCCCCAGCCTCCCACACACCGCGTTTCACGCCTTCGGCCAGATCTCGCAAGCCCGAGTTGCAGGGCGTCAGTTCAGACCACGTATTGCAGATGCCAATGATGGGGCGCCCGTCAAAGGCGTGGTCAGGGAAGCCTTGGTTTTTCATCCAGGAACGGTGGATGAACCCGTCTTTGTCGAGTTTTCCGTACCAATGCGATGAGCGGCGTTTCTTTGTCATTCTGGCTTTGGTTCTTTGGCAGGGGCTGGAATTGCGGTTCGTGAAAAATTGAAGATCATGCGGCGCGGAGCGGGCGGCACCAGTCGGGCAGCCAGTCCGAATGCGCGGTCAGAAGGTCCGTGACAAGGCTGCGGATTTGGCGCAGGTCCAGTTCGGCCGCGGTATGCGGATCCATCATGGCGGCATGGTAAATGTATTCGGCGTTTTGCTCGGTCAGCGCTCGGACGGTCAGCTCTTGCACGTTGATTTGGGTGCGCATCAGCGCCACCAGTTGCGGCGGGATGTCGGTAACGACCGAGGGCTGAACGCCGTTTGAATCGACCAGACAGGGGGTTTCCACCGCAGCGCCCAAGGGCAATTGCGGGATCTGACCCGTATTGGGCAGGTTTCCATAGGCCGCATAGGGCGTGTCCGTGACGACGGCGTTCATCAGGTCCGCCGCGAATTCGTGGCTGCGAATAACCGAGACATCGCGCCCGTCTGTCAGTGTCTTAGCCTGTTCTTTCCAATCCGCGACCTGCTCGACACAGCGGGTTGGGTATTCATCCAGCGGGATCGAGAATTGTTCGATCAGGTCGGGCCGTCCGTCCTTGATAAACCACGGCACGTATTCAGCCAGATGCTCCGAGCTCTCAGTGCAGAAATAGCCCAAGTGGTCCATCACCTCGTACCGCACCTTGTTGGGGCAGCGTGGCATCAACAGAGGTGGTTTCGGCAGAGTACCGTGCGCGTAGCCCCGGCGTAAGGCCGGGTAGAGGTCGCGGCCCTGATGATCCAGCCGCAGGAAGAAGGCCACATGGTTCACGCCTGCGACCTTGTAGCGGATCTCATCCTTGGGCAGGTCCAGATCATGGGCAAGTTCTTCGACCGTATTCTGGACGGAGTGGCATAGGCCGACATGCTTCAGGTCCGGGAATTGCTCGGCCAGAGCCCAGGTATTGATCGCCATCGGGTTCACATATTGCAGCAGCGTCGCGTTGGGGCAGAGCTGCGTCATATCCTGTGCCACGCCCCACAGAACTGGAACGGTGCGCAGCCCGCGCATGATCCCTCCGATCCCGAGCGTGTCTGCGATGGTCTGGCGTAACCCGTATTGCTTGGGGATCTTAAAATCCGTCACCGTGCAGGGTTCGTACCCGCCGACCTGAAAGGCGGTGATGACGAAATCGGCCCCCTCCAATGCTGCGCGGCGGTCGGTGTGGGTGGTCACCCTTGCTCCGGTGCCGACTGAACGGATCATGGCGCGCGCCACGGTTTCACTTTCGGCCAGGCGCTGCGGGTCGATATCCATAAGTGCGAAATGGCTGTCGGCGAGCGCTGGGGTCAGCAGCGCATCGCCCACGATATTGCGCATGAAGATCGTGGAACCCGCGCCGATAAAGGTGATTTTGGTCATTTTGCAAAACTCTCGTTTGGCGTTATTTAACAGCTCCAAGGGTCAAACCCGCGATGAAGTGTTTCTGCATCAGGAAGAACATGGCCACCGGCGGCAAGGCGGCAACGAGGGAGCCCGCGCTCATCAGTTGATATGCCGCGCGGTACTGCGCGTTGAAACTGGTGATCCCAGCGGTCACAGGTTGGCTTTCGGCCCCTTGGGTGAGGACCACGGCCCAGAAATAGTCGTTCCAGATGAAGGTGAAGATCAACACGCTCAGCGCCGCGATCGCGGGTTTCATCAGCGGCAGGACCACGTACCAGAAGATACGGACCTCGCTGATGCCTTCGACCCGAGCGGCTTCGATCAGCTCAAAAGGCAGCGCGCGGATGAAGTTTCGCATGAACAGCGTGCAGAACCCGGTCTGGAACGCGATGTGGAACAGGACCAGCCCGGTTTTGGTATTGTAGAGGCCAAGCTCCAAAGTCAGGTCGCGGACCGGAACCATAAGGATCTGGAACGGGACAAAGTTGCCGGCCACGAACATGAAGAAGATCCACAGGTTCGACTTGAATTTGTAAATTCCCAGTGCGAACCCGGTCATGCAGCTGAGCGCAACCGCTCCGATCACCGTTGGAATGGTGATCATGAATGAGTTCAGCAGATATCGCGGCATGTCCGAGTTGAAGAAGACCTGTCCATAGTTGACCGCGCCTTCAAATCGGGACGGCAAGCCCCAGTAGTTTGCGTTGGTGAAATCCGCCTCGGGCTTGATTGAGAACAAGGCAACTGCAAGCAAGGGGCCGAGCCACAGCAGAAGGGCAATGGGCAGCATAGCCTGATAAGTGATCTGTGCCGCGCGGGGTTGTTTTTCGATGGGTTTAGGAAACATCTCAGTGCCCCCTTTCTTCGCGGTACATCGACCACAGGAAATAGGCGATGAAGCACAGCATAATGAGGAACAGGATCACGGCGATGGCCGCGCCATATCCCATGCGGAAGCCGTATTCAGATAGGGCGACCTCGAACATGTAATAGGCTAGCACGCGCGACGACCCGAACGGCCCGCCCTGCGTCATGATTGAGATCAGGTCGAAGGACCGCAGAGCGCCAATGATCGTCACGACAAAGGCGATAAACGTCGCCGGGCGCAGTTGCGGCAGGATGATGTGCCACAACATCCGCCCGCCTTTTGCACCGTCCAGACGTCCGGCCTCGATCTGTTCGGGGTCCACGGCGTTCAAGCCGGTGAGATACAGGATCATGCAATAGGCCGTCTGCGGCCACAGGCCAGCGACGATGATGCCGTAAGTGACCAGTTTTTCATCTCCCAGCACATTCAGCGGGCCAAGACCAAAGAAACTGAGGAATTCGTTAAGTAGCCCGAATGTCGGATCGTAGAACCATGTGAAAACCAGCCCGACGACGACCTGAGAGATCACGAACGGAAAGAAAAATAGAGACTTGTAGAGTCGAATGCCCCAGACCGTCTGGTTCAGGAACAGGGCGATGAACAGGCCCGCCGGGATCGCTGCCAAATACAGGATCAACCAGATCAGGTTGTTCTTGAGTGAGATGTAGAACGCGTCGCGATCCACCCACTCCCAGTACAGGTCCTCGTAGTTGCGGAACCCTACGTATTCCGCGGCGCCCAGCCCATCCCATTCATAAAGTGACAGGTTGAAGGACTGAAAGACCGGGATGATCACATAGACCATGAAGAACAACAGGCCCGGCGCAAGGAAGAGCCAAGGCGCGATGCGTTGTTGGTTGCGATGGAACCAGCTTTCCTGTTCCGGTGTGTCGACGGCTGACATGGGCTATCTCGGATCTGGGGGCGAAGGCGGGTTGAAGCCCGCCTTGCATTTGAAGAAGGCGTAGGCCGGGTCTTACCCGGCCCCTGCCAGATCAGTTGTCGTATATACGGCTACGTGCGCGTTCCAGTTTGGCCAGAATCTTGTCCAGATTGTCCGGCTTGACCATGAACTCCTGGAAGCCTTCCATAGAGACCTTGGCCATTTCCGCCGGAGCGTCACGGTCCCAGAACTGGGCGACACCGCCGGGGCTGTTCGAGGACAGCATGGTGAACCCTTGCTGGAGGAACTTGTCATCATCCACCGAGGATTGCGCGTTAACCGGAAGCTGGCCCAGGTTGGAACCGTTGTTGATTTCGGTCTGAACGTCCGGAGACACGACGAAGCGCAGGAACTCGCGCGCGGCTTCCTTGTTCGAAGCGTTGGCCGGGATGTGGAACGTATCGGTCGGGGCGTCCTCGGCCAGTTCAACATCGGGGTTGATCGCGACGAACTGGTAGAAGTCCAGTTGATCGTCGCTCAGACCCGCTTCGCGCAGAGGAGCAACAGCGAAGTTGCCCATCAGATAAGCGGCCGCATCTCCGTTCACCATGAAGGGCAGCGCTTCCTGCCAGCTATAGGTCTGGTGGTTGTCGATGAAGGCACCCATGTCGACCAGCTGTTTCCAGTTGGCGAAGGTCTGCTTGACCCGATCGTCTTCCCAGCTGATTTCGCCATTGGCGAGCTGGTTGTGGAAGTCGAACCCGTTGGTGCGCATGTTCAGATAGTCGAACCAGCCACCGGCGGTCCACAGGAACTTGGTCCCGATGGTATAGCAGGCACGGCCCGAGTCGATGATCTTTTGGCAGTTCGCCAGCTCTTCTTCCCAGGTGGTCGGCTCGGTCAGGCCCAGTTCGTCAAAGATGTCTTTGCGGTAGTAAACGCCCCACTGATAGTAGGTGTAGGGCACGCCCCACTGCTTGCCATCAAGGGTCATCGCTCCTTTGGTCGAGGCCAGGTTCTCGGCGATCTCAGGCTCTGCCCACAGGTCCGAAACGTCTTCGAACAGACCCGCCTCAACATAAGGCTTCATGCGGTTTGCGGCATACCATGTAGCAACATCCGGCGTGTCAGCCGTCAGGAAGTTGCGGATCTGCGTCTTATACGCCTCGCGGTCGATCACTGTGGTTTCGATGGCCAGATCCGGGTGCTGGGCCTGAAACTGTTCGATCATCGCTTCCATCGTCGCACGAGGCGCCGGGTTCGAGGTGTCAAGAAAGATGCGCAGTTCGCCGGTCAGTTCGGCGGCAACGGGTGCAGCTAGTGCCACACTCGCCGCCAGTGCGGCAGCGGTGCGCTTGAACATGGAATGCATGGTGTCCTCCCTTAGCTTCCATTTTAGTTCCAAATAGTGAAACCGTGTTTTATATATTGAAAACTACACATCGACTCGGCTAGTCTTGTCAAGACCCTCGTGAAAACACCGTGGTTGAACGGGGGTCAAACGGAGGAGAACACACACCCGTGGCTGGTGACGGAACAATAGGCAAAGCATGCGATGTGCTGGAGCACGTGGCCTCGTTCGAGCGCCCCGTGCGGTTCGCGGAACTGTTAGAGAGCAGCAGTTTTCCCAAAGCGACGCTCTATCGCTTTCTGCAATCGCTGACCAATCAGGGCATGCTGGCCTATGAGCCAGACCGCCAGACCTATTCGCCGGGTCTCCGGCTGGTCCGTCTGGCGCATACAGCGTGGACGCAAAGCTCTCTGGCCCCTATCGCGCGGCCGTTTCTGGATACGCTCAGTTCCGAGACGGGGGAAACGGTGCATTTGGCGCAGCTGGACTCCAATCAGGTTCTGTATGTCGACAAACGCAACGCTGCGCAGCCGGTCGAGATGTATTCTCAAGCCGGCAAGGTCGGCCCGGCCTATTGCACCGGCGTAGGCAAGGCGATGATGGCGTTTCTGGATGGGCCCGCATTGGACCGCGCCGTATCCCAGCAAAGCTATCACCGTTTCACGGACAAAACGCTGACCTCGGAGGCGGCGTTGCGGGCGGATCTGGAACTGATTCGCAGACGCGGCTACGCGATTGACGACGAAGAACATGAGCCCGGCATTATCTGCGTTGCCTGTCCGGTTCTGACCTCGGGCGGGCGCGTTTTGGGCGCGATTTCGATAACCGGTTCAACCGGGCGGATGGATTTCAATCAACTAGAGGCCTGGGTCCCTCGGGTGCGGCGCGTTGCCGACCAGATCGCGACCGAGGCGCAGGCTTGGCGGTTCCCTGAAACCCGCCCGAATGGACAGAACAACAGGATGCAATCGACATGACAGGTGTAACGCTCAATCAGGCGATCAAACGCTACGGCCAGACTCAGGTGATCCACGGGATCGATCTGGAAATCGAAGATGGTGAATTCTGCGTGTTCGTCGGCCCCTCGGGCTGCGGCAAGTCCACCTTACTGCGGATGATTGCGGGGCTTGAGGAAACATCGGAAGGGCAAATTCATATCGGCGCGCGCGAAGTCACCCATATGGACCCGGCAAAGCGCGGCGTGGCGATGGTATTCCAGACCTACGCTTTGTACCCGCATATGACAGTTGCCGAGAATATGGGTTTTGGCCTGCGCATGAATGGCGTTCCCAAAGCCGAGATTGACAAGAAGGTTCAGGATGCCTCCAGCATTCTAAAATTGGATCAATATTTGAAACGCAAGCCCAAGGCCCTGTCCGGTGGTCAACGTCAGCGAGTCGCCATTGGGCGTGCGATCGTGCGCGGCCCCGAAGTGTTCTTGTTTGACGAGCCGCTCTCCAACCTCGATGCCGAGCTTCGGGTTGAGATGCGGGTCGAAATCGCGCGTCTGCATCAGGAGATCGGCGCCACCATGATCTATGTGACCCACGATCAGGTCGAAGCGATGACAATGGCCGACAAAATCGTCGTGCTACGCGATGGCCGGATAGAGCAGGTGGGCGCTCCGATGGACCTGTACCGTGATCCGGATAACCGGTTTGTGGCCGGATTTATCGGCTCGCCAGCGATGAACTTTCTCGAATGCGATTATGCAGACGGACACGTCACGCATCCGGCCCTTGGTCAGCCGTTGCCGGTATCGGCTCAAGTTCCGGCTGGGGTAAACAAGGTGACCCTTGGCATGCGGCCCGAACACATCCAGATCGACCGCAGTGCCGACACCTGCACCGTTGATTTGACCGAGGCGCTTGGGGGCGTGTCCTATTCCTATCTTCTGACCCCGAACGGCGACAAGCTGATCGTTGAAGAACGGGATGACCAACGCAGCACTACAGGCGAGAAGATCGGGATCACGGTCCAACCCGAACGTGCCATGGTGTTCGACCCTGAGACTGGCGTTCGGTTTAGGTAGCAGCGATTCAAGTTCAACCGGGGTTTTTTGAGCGCAGGTTTAGGCTTGACCGAAACGGGGTCGTTCTCTGAACTGGTCCAAACGAGGCCAGTCGGCCCGACTCATTTCGAGTAGAGAGGTCTCATGCGCAGCGTCAAAACCGTCCACGTGATCTCGGCCCATGCGGAAGGCGAGGTGGGCGACGTCATCGTCGGTGGCGTGCAACCACCACCCGGAGAAACCCTGTGGGATCAACGCACATTCATTGCGCAGGATCAGAGCTTGCGCAATTTCGTGCTGAATGAACCCCGAGGCGGCGTCTTTCGCCATGTCAACCTGCTGGTCCCTCCGAAACATCCGCAGGCGGATGCGGCGTTCATTATCATGGAGCCGGAGGACACGCCGCCCATGTCGGGGTCAAACTCGATCTGTGTGTCCACTGTCCTTTTGGATAGCGGCATCATTACCATGCTAGAGCCGGAAACCCATATGACACTCGAGGCTCCGGGCGGTTTGGTACGGGTCCGGGCAGAGTGTCGGGATGGCAAAGCCCAGCGTATCTATGTGCAAAACCTGCCAAGCTTTGCAGACAAGATTGCGGTCCCCTTGGAGGTGACGGGCGTTGGCACACTCACCGTGGATACGGCCTATGGAGGGGATAGTTTCGTGGTGGTCGATGCCGAGGCTTTGGGGTTCGAAATTGTCGAGGCCGAGGCCCGCGATATCGCCCGTCTAGGTGTTGCCATCGCCAATGCCGCCAATGATCAACTCGGCTTTACCCATCCGCAAAACGCGGCTTGGGATCATATCTCTTTCTGTGCGTTTTGCGGGCCTTTGCAGGCAACTGAAATCGGACTGACAGGGAAATCCGCCGTTGTGATCCAGCCTGGCAAAGTTGACCGCTCGCCAACCGGAACGGCGGTCTCGGCGCGCATGGCCCTGATGGCGGCGAAGGGCCAGATGAAGGTCGGTCAGACTTTTGAGGCCGTTTCGATCATCGGGTCGCGTTTTACCGGCCGGATTGTCGAAGAAGCCAAGGTCGGGGACCGCGCGGCCATCATCCCCGAGATCAGCGGCCGGGGTTGGATCACTGGCGTTCATCAGCACATGCTGGACCCGGATGACCCATGGCCCGGCGGATATCGGCTAAGTGATACCTGGGGCGTTGGGCGCTGAAAGGCGCGCAATCACAGGCCCATCGGCTTGTTTTTCCCCAACCGTGGCAATTTGCGCCCCCAGTAGACGATTGATCCCAACGCAAACCTGATTTAAGGGAAGCCCTGTCAAATCAGAGTCACTCAGGGGTGTTATGTCATTCGCGCCCCTCCCGCGCCGCAATGAAGCGGCCCAAACTCTTGCAGCGATTGCCCCTTAAAGGCTTAAAAAAGGTGAAAGAATATGGCAGATAAATCGAACTTCGACATATTGTATACCATTGTAGACGAAGCGCCTGAGCTGGCCAGCGCCTCATTCCTGCCGATCATTCGCAAATTCGCCTCGGCGGCGGGTGTCAGCGTTGGCACCAAGGATATTTCTCTTGCAGGCCGTATCATTTCGACCTTCCCAGAAAAGCTGACCGATGCGCAACGCATCACCGATGATCTGGCCGCATTGGGCGATCTGGTAAAAACGCCCGACGCCAACGTAATCAAACTGCCCAACATCTCGGCCTCGGTTCCTCAGCTCGTGGCCGCAATCGAAGAGCTGCAGTCGCAGGGCTACGACATCCCCAACTACCCCGAAGAGCCTTCGAATGACGAAGAAAAGGCGATCCGTGCCCGCTATGATGCCATCAAAGGCTCGGCGGTGAACCCGGTTCTGCGCGAAGGCAACAGCGACCGCCGTGCGGCGCGAGCGGTGAAGAACTACGCCCAAAAGAACCCTCATTCGATGGGGGAATGGGTGTCGGACAGCAAAACCAAAGTGTCTTCGATGTCCGGCGACGATTTCTATGCCAATGAGAAATCGGCGACGATCACAGCGGCACAAGCCGGTGATGCGAAGATCGAATTTGTCGGGAAAGATGGTAGCGTGACCGTGCTGAAAGACGGCTGGGCGCTGGAAGAGGGCACCGTTGCCGATGCGACCTTCATGTCGGTCAAAGCGCTGTCGTCCTTCCTGGCCGATGCCATCGAGGACACCAAGAAAGACGGCACCATGTTCTCGCTGCACATGAAAGCGACGATGATGAAGGTCAGCGACCCGATCATCTTTGGCTATGCCGTTCGCGCGTGGCTGGCTCCGGTGTTCGAAAAATTCGGCGCAGAGCTTGAGGCGCTGGGTGTCAACCCGAACTCGGGTCTGGGGGATCTGCTGGACCGCGTGAAGGACAACGCCGACATCGTGGCCGCGATCGACGCGATCAAAGGTGATCGTCCGTCCATGTATATGGTCGACTCGGACCGTGGTATTACCAACCTGCACGTTCCGTCCGATGTGATCATCGACGCCTCGATGCCCGCCGTTATCCGCGCAGGTGGCAAAGGCTGGGATGAAACCGGAGCCAAAGGCGACACCAACTGTGTTATCCCTGACCGTTGCTATGCGTCGGTTTATGACGAATCCATCAACTTCTTCAAAGCCAATGGCGCGCTGAACCCGGCCACTGCCGGTGCGGTGGCCAACGTTGGCCTGATGGCGCAAAAGGCCGAAGAGTACGGCTCGCACCCGACCACGTTCCAGGCACCTGCGGATGGCACAATCCGCGTCGTTCTGGCCAATGGCGAAACGTTGCATTCTCATGAGGTCGAAGCCGGAGACATCTGGCGAGCCTGCACAGTGAAAAAAGCGCCCATCGAGAACTGGATCCAACTGGCGATGGATCGTCAGCGCCTGACCGGATCCGAGGCGATCTTCTGGCTGGACGCAAACCGCGCCCATGATGCCGAGTTGATCCAATATGTTAAGCCCGCGCTGGAAGCGGCTGGTGTTGCTGATAAATTCCTGATCATGGCCCCACGTGAAGCAACGCGTCAGTCGCTGGAGACTATTACCGCCGGAAATGACAGCATCGCCATCACCGGCAATGTGCTGCGGGACTATCTGACCGACCTGTTCCCAATCCTGGAACTGGGCACCTCGGCCAAGATGCTGTCGATCGTCAAACTGATGAACGGCGGTGGTCTGTTCGAGACCGGTGCAGGCGGGTCCGCTCCGAAGCACGTGCAGCAGCTGGTCGAAGAAAACCACCTGCGGTGGGATTCGATGGGTGAGTTCTGTGCGCTGGGTGAATCGCTGAACTTCCTCGCCGACAGCAAGGGCAACGCCAAGGCGGGTGTTCTGGGTACTGCGGCCGAAGCGGCAACGCAGGGCATTCTGGACAACAACCGCTCCCCCAGCCGGAAGGTTGGCCAGCCGGACAACCGTGACAGCCACTACTGGTTCGCGCGCTATTGGGCCGAAGCTCTGGCCGCGCAGTCGGATGATGCGGAACTGGCAGCTGAATTTGCCCCGCTTGCAACTGCTCTGGCCGATAAGGAAGAGCAAATTCTGGGTGAGCTTGCTTCGGCCCAGGGTGGGGCTGCCGATCTGGGTGGCTACTACCACACCGATCCTGCCAAAACCGCGGCTGTGATGCGCCCAAGTGCGACGCTGAACGCCATCATCGGCTAAGAAAACGACCCGCGCCCTAGTGGCGCGGGTCCTTCCCACTGGTGCGGAAACCCGACCAGTTTTTCCTTTTTCTTCAAACTGTTGCGAATCTTTGCCCGCAAGTCATGACTAAAACTGCATGATCTACGGGATTCCCCCAATACACTGATCCGTCCCCGCTTGATAACTTGTCCAAGACAAGAGATTCACCGGTGAGGCCTTCGGGCCTATCACTCACTCGAAAATGGCCAGCATTTGGGGTGCTGGCCATTTGTTTGTCTGAAATCTGCTTGCGCTTAGCTGGATCGAACGCGCCTTTGCGGTGCCACGCGACTTAAACGCACAGTGAAAAAGCCAGCCGAGAAAAGGACTGGCTTTGACATGATTGTCTAAAGTTTAGCCCCGAAGGACTTTGCCCGCCGCGTCAAAGGGCGGCTCGTGCAGGATGGTGGCTTTGTGAGGTTGGCCCAGAACCATAACCTCAACTTCGTCTCCGGGTTGGGCGTTTTTGACGTAACCCAAGGCCAGCGACATGCCCACGGTATAGCCATAAGTGCCCGAGGTGACCCGACCGATGCCTTCGCCGTCCTTGAAAATCGGCTCACCACCAGTGGCGTCCGCGTTGGAGGCCGTCACGTCGGCCTCATCCAGATGCAGCAGGACAAGCTGTTCACGTGCAGGGTTTTCCAGAACTTTCTGGGCGGCGTCTTTGTTGAGGAAGTCTTTCTCGAACTTGCACAGACGGTCTAGACCCACCTCATGCGGCCAGTATTCGGGGCTGTATTCGCGGCTCCAGGAGCCATAACCCTTTTCAACACGCATAGACATCAGGGCACGGCTACCAACCGGGCCTGCGCCGAACTCTTTGCCCGCCTCAAGCAGAGCATCGTATAGGCGCGCCTGATCTTCGGTCTTGCAGTGCAGCTCCCACCCCAGATCGCCTGTGAAGGAGACACGCAGGGCCAGAAGTTCAACGCCTGCCAGCTCGATCTTAGCTGAGCGCATGAAGGGGAAGTCCTCATTCGCGAGCGAGGTGTTGGTCAACCGCTGCAGGATCTCGCGCGATTTCGGACCGGCGACGTTGAAGCCGCACATTGCTTCGGTGTGGCTTTCAAATGTGGTTCCTTCGGGCAGGGGAACCTGCTTGAAGAAGCGCTTGTGATAACGTTCGGCCATACCGGAACCGATAACCCAGAACTCATCCTCGGCCACGCGGGTGACGGTGAAGTCCCCGGCAATGCCACCGCGTTTTGAGATCAGCGGGGTCAGGCAGGACCGGCCGATCGCCTTGGGCATGTTGTTGGCGAAGACCGCATTCAACCAATCCGCAGCGCCGGGCCCTTTGCAGATGTATTTGGCAAAGTTCGAAATATCGATGATGCCCGCCCGCTCGCGCAGCATCTTGCATTCTTCGCCAACCGGGGCCCACCAGTTCTGACGAGTGAAGCCGTTTGTATCGACGACGCCCGGCTCATCCGCGAACCACAGCGGGTGTTCCCAGCCGACGTTAAGGCCAAAGACGGCACCCATGGCTTTTTGGGTCTCGTAGATCGGGCGCACGCGGGCAGGGCGGCCTGCGCTGCGTTCTTCGTTCGGGAAGTGAATGGCGAAACGGTGTGCGTATTGGTCCTGCACTTTGGCCTTGGTGAATTCCTTGGTGGCCCAGGTGTCAAATCGCGCCATGTCCCACGCAAACATGTCGTATTGGGTTTCCCCTTCGATGATCCACTGCGCCGCCATCAGGCCCATGCCGCCCGATTGCGAGAAGCCGGGGATGATGCCGTTGCAGCAGAAATATCCATCAACCTCGGGCACCGGCCCCATCAGCACGTTGGAGTCCGGAGACCAGATCATTGGGCCGTTGATGACGCGCTTGATCCCGGCCTCAGCCACGGCGGGCAGACGTTCGATCGCGTTCATCATGTTCTCTTCGATCCGCTCCAGATCGTCGGGGAACAGGTCATGGGCGAAGTCCAGCGGAGTGCCTTCCTCGGCCCAGAATTTCATGTCCTTTTCATAGGCCCCTACCAGCAGGCCATTGCCTTCCTGACGCAGATAGTACTCGCCATCGCGGTCCGAGACAGAGGGCAGGCGGGTGCCGTGGCCTTCGACGTCAGACATCGCCTCGGTCACGAAATACTGGTGTTCGGTGGGCTGCAGCGGCAACTCGATGCCAGCCAGCTTGGCCACCTCGCGGCCCCAGAGGCCTGCCGCGTTCACGACCCAAGGCGTTTTGATGTCACCTTTAGGCGTTTTGACGATCCAGGTGCCGTCTTCCTGCCGTTCGGTCGCGGTGACGGGGGTGAAGCGATGAATCTCGGCCCCACGCTGGCGGGCACCGACCGCATAGGCGTTGGTCACGCCCGACGGGTCAACGTTGCCACCATCGGGTTCGAACATCACACAACGTATGCCTTCGTAGTTAACCAGCGGGTTCAGTTTTTGCGCCTCTTCAATGCTGATCTCGTAGAAATTCATTCCATAGAGCTTGGCCTTTGCGGCCTGCAGTTTCAGCTGGTGTTCCCGCTCTTCGGTCTGGGCCAGATACAGCGAGCCGGGCTGGAAGACACCGCAGCTTTGGCCGGTTTCTTCCTCCAGCGAGTTATAGAGGTTCATAGTATAGTGCTGGATGCGGCTGATATTGGTGCTGTCATGCAGACCGTGAATGTTGGCTGCCGCATGCCAGGTTGATCCAGAGGTCAACTCATCCCGCTCTAGCAAGACCACATCGGACCATCCCAATTTGGCCAAATGGTAGAGGATCGAGCAACCGATCACCCCGCCGCCGATAACTACCGCCTGTGCTTCTTCGCGCATTTCATCTTCCTGATTTGCTGTGTCATGTCAGAACCGGTCTTTCGTTAAGAATATGGCGATTCAGACCCATAACTGTTCTAAACGCGTCAACTGAGAACCCGGTTTGACCAGAGACGCAGCCTGCATTCGCTTCTTGGGGATACGGGGCACCGCCGGGTACCGCGTATTATTTCACTTGGACTTTGCCGACATTGCTCAGAACTCCAGTCTGTGGGCGCGGCCATAGTCAGCCAGCCGTTTGTTCAGATTGCTTGCCTCTGGGTGGCCAGATTCCAGCGCAAAGACGAAGGCGTGGGTCAGATAGAAACAGGCGGCATCAATGTCCTGGGCCAGCTCTCGTTCGTCGGCAGCAATCGTATACATGCGCACAAGCGCCTCTTGGTCGCAATTGGCATGTGCCTCTAGCAGTTCACGGTCTAAGGCTTCGCGATCCATGGCTATCCCTTTAGCGAAATGGCGATGTTTTTGGTGCGAACATAGTTGTAGAGCGCCTCAAGCCCTTTTTCTCGACCGAAGCCGGATTTGCCGACGCCACCGAACGGGGTTGAGACACCTCCGGCGAACCATTCGTTGACGAAAACCTGACCCGCCCGCAATTTGCGTGCCACCCGATGGGCGCGGGCGAGATCGCGCGTGAAGACGCCCGCGACCAACCCGAATTCGGTGCCATTGGCAATCGCGATGGCTTCCTCTTCGGTATCGAAGGGCGTGAAGCAGGTGACGGGGCCAAAGACCTCCTCCTGCGCTATGCGGCTGGCAGGATCGACATCGGCCAGAATGGTCGGAGCCATGAAATACCCTTCGCGATCCAGTCTCGCACCACCGGCTGCGACCCGCGCACCGTCCTGACGGGCGGTCGAGGTGATCTCTTCCACGCGCTGCAGCTGCAGGCTGGACACGACCGGAGTGTGATCGGGGTTCTCAAGCCCGTGACCGACGCTTAGCCCGTTGGCCAGCGCAGCCGCACGTTCCACGGCCTGATCGTAGATCGAGCGATGTACCAATACGCGCGCCATGGCAGAGCAGACCTGACCGGCATTGTAGAAAATACCGCGCTGCAGGCTGGACATCAGCGTATCCAGATCCGCGTCGTCAAAGGCGACGGCTGCGGATTTACCGCCCAATTCCATCAACGAAGGCACCACGTTGTCGGCAGCCGAGCGCAGGATATGCTGGCCGGTCGGCACCGATCCGGTGAAGACGATCTGGTCCACCTGCGAACTCGCCACCAGTTTCGCGCCCAGATCCGAGCCGATCCCGTTCAGGATCGATACCGCACCGGCAGGCACCTCGGCGCGTTCCAGCGCAACACCCAGCATCGCGAGCGCAAGAGGGTCCAGCTCGGGCGATTTGATGATGGTCGAGTTTCCCGCCGCCATAGATGGTGCGAGCGAACGACCGGCGATCGAAACAGGGAAGTTCCACGGCACGATCTGCGCCGACACGCCGTAGGGTTCGAATACGGTGAAATCAGCATAGTCGGGGCCCAGCGGGATCGACTTGCCCTCAATTTTGTCCGCGACGCCGCCGTAATATTCGAAATACTGAGCCGCCTCGATGAACTCATCACGGGCAGCGTCCAGTGTTTTGCCGCTTTCACGGCACAGCAACTCTGCCCCTTCATCCGCGAGGTTGCGGATTTCCTGCGCGATGCGGATCATCAGGCGGCCACGCTCGGCCGGATTCATGTCTGCCAGATCACCGCGATCGAACGAGGCGCGTGCGGCCTCAAGCGCCTGAGCCAGCGACTCCTCACGGGCTTGCGCGCAGTCCGCCACGTGATCCTGATTGCCGGGATCTTCCACCGCGATGGAGGCGCCCTTGTCGCCCTCCACCCACGACCCGGCCAGGAAATTCCTGGCCAAGCCGTCGTTCAGAAAAGAGGTCATGCTTCCGCGCGCGCCTTTTCGATCTGCGTTGCGACCCAGTGGTGGAAGCAATGGGTGGGACCATCCATTGCGGGAGAGAAGCGGCCTCCGTCGAATTTGACGCCATGGCGGCCTTTCTGCATGCCTTCGACCACGAAGACGTCCTCTTCGAACACGGTTTTCCAAAGCGCCGCGTTTTGTGCGCGCAGGCCTTCATGTTCGGGGCTATCTTCAGGTTTCTGAGCATAGTACAGCTCAATCCGCTCGTTCGACCGCTCGTGCGTGATCGGGTCGATGATAAAGGCAAAACCGTGATCGCGTTGAACGCCCAAGAGGGTGTTCGGGTAGACCACGATGTACTCCGCGCCTTCGTGCCACTTCTCGCTCAGGCCATCAAAATCAGCCAGTTTCGAGCCGTCTTCCCCTTCGAACTGACGATAAACAAGAGTGCCCTGACCCGAGTATTTGCCGAGTTCGTTGATGTTGTAGTGGTCTTCCAGACGGGAATAGCTGTTCAAGCCGGGGTGAACCCAGGGCAGGTGGTAGCTTTCGCAGAAGTTTTCGACCGCCAGTTTCCAGTTCGAATCCAGCTCAAGCCGGACCGACGCGCCTGCGCCGCCATGATACATAGGCTGTTCGAACTCTTTCCAACGCTCCATCAGCTCGCCGTGAACTTCTTCGAACTCGGGGGCGTTGCCGTCGACGTTAACAAAGATCACGTCGCGCCAGACGTAGGAACGGATGCGGATCAGACCCAGTTCCGAGAAATCCAGATCTTCGTGGGTATTCTGACCGGGGCCGCCGACATGAGGGGCAGTGCGCAACTCACCGTTCAGGCCGTAGCACCAGCTGTGGTAGGGGCAGCGGATGGCGCCGCGGATTTTCTGAGGCTTGTCGACCAAGATCATGCCGCGGTGGCGGCAGGTGTTCTGGAACACGCCAATCTGACCGTCGCGATCACGGACCATCAACAGGGGCATGCCAAGGAAATCAATGGGATAGGCATCCCCTGCTTCAGGGATGTCCTTGCCGAAGCCGATCCCGGACCAGTTCGCAAACAGGACCGAGTCGCGTTCCTCGGCAAACACTTCAGGGTCGATATAATGCGCGTTCGGCAGCCCCTTTGCTGTGTTTACCGGGGTCAGAACAGACGAAAGCGGTGCATGCTTGTTCATCGGTCACTCCTAAGACTTTTGAATTGGCGTTTTTCTGGTCTCCATTGGCAGCGCAGAGGCCCTGCATTCAATACTAAAAATCCTAACCGATAGATGAGGGGAGCTAAACCGAATTCTCCTCAAGCTCATTCAGCAGCCATTCCTTCAAGGCCAGCGCCCCTTCTGACAGGCTATCGTTTTCCCGTTCAACCAGATAGAAGTTATGCGGCGCAGGTATGTTGAAATCCTCTAAAGCCACAAGTTTTCCGGAATCCAGCATGGGTTTTAGCAAACGCTTCCAGCCGAGGGCGACGCCAGCGCCCTTTCTGGCGACCTGCAGGGCCAGAGCATAGCTGCTGACACGCGCCTGCGTCTGAATACTTTCATTAAACCCTAACGCCTGAAACCAGTCCGTCCATGTGGTCCAGTTGCTGTGTTTGGTAGCAAGGTGAATCAGGCGGTGTTCGGTCAGGTCCCTGAGGTTGGCCCCTTTGAGATCTTCCGCCAGTTCGGGGCTACAAACCGGTGTCAGGATATCCCGATACAGCTTGGTATGCGGCAGAGAGGCATTCGGGTCTTTGCCGTATCGAATGAAAAAGTCCACGTCAGAGCGATCTGCGAAATATGTATCCTCGGCCATTTGGTTCACTTTTACGTGCGGATAGTCCTGCCAAAACCGAATGACCGACGGGGACAGCCACAAGGCAGCAACCGCTGTTGTGGACCCTACGGTGACATGATTGTCGGAATCCCCACTGCGAATCTGCTCAAGAACTTTTGAGATTTTCAGGAAAGAGCTTCCCAGTGCCTCTAGCAGCGCCGCGCCATCCTCGGTCAGTTCAACGCCGCGATGTTTACGTATGAAAAGCGGGGATGCCAGCTCGGTCTCCAATGCTTTGATCTGATGACTGACAGCGCCGGGCGTGACGGACAATTCGCTTGCAGCAACCTTGAAACTGAGGTGCCGGGCGGCAGCCTCGAAAGCAGAAAGCGAGGCAAGCGGAGGTAGATTGTAGTGGCGTCGCGACATTAGGGATACGTGGCTCTGAGATTTTTGATTGAGCTACCTTCACCTGAGCGCGAAAAATATTGCAATTGAAAACTATCTTTTTTTCTGCAGTTTTGCGCCCGGTGAAGTTCCGCCTTTCTCCAAGGGCGGTATTGCAGTTCTATGCCGTCCCTACGAGGCGCGCCCCGACCCAAGCCAGGTAGTAGTCAACACCAAGGCCGACACAATAACCGCCTTTCCGCGGTTCTTTTCGGCGCAAGATAAGATGAGTAGCCCGATGAACACTCAGAAAGCGCGTCTGATCCGAAAAACTGAACTCAGCTCGGACACTTCGGATTTCTGCTTCGAAATTGAACAGGGGCGTTTCACCGGACTTGAACCCGGCGCGCACGTGGATATCCACCTTGGTGACGATCTGGTGCGCCAGTATTCTCTCTGGAGTTGGAGTCAGGACGGTCGCACCCTCAACGTCGCCGTCAAGCGTGAGGATGGTGGTCGCGGGGGGTCGCTGACCATGCACGCATTGGACGAGGGGGTTGAGGTCGCCATCGGAGGTCCGCGCAACCACTTCAAGCTTGAAAGCCATGATCGCCACGTGACCCTTATCGCGGGCGGTATTGGTGCCACCCCGATGGTCGCGATGGCGCGTGAGCTGCTGAATCGGGGCCAGGATTTCCGGGTCTATTACTTGGTCCGATCCAAAGATCTAGCCGCGATGGATGACAAGTTTCGCGCTTTGGGTCTGGATGAGTGGTACCATCTGCATTGCGACGACACAGACGGGCAGTTCGATTTGACCGCCGTCATGCAATCCATGCCGATGGGCGCTGATGTCTATACCTGCGGTCCGGAACCGATGCTGAACGCGGTCCTCGAGTCTGGTAGCGCTCTACGCGGAGGGGCCATCCACTTTGAGCGTTTTGCCGCTGCTTCCGATATCGAACACGCGCCCAACGACAGCTTTGAAGTCGAGGTCCAGTCGACTGGAGCCGTCTACAAGGTGTTGAAGAATGAAACCATTCTCGACGTCCTAAGAACCAACGGAGTTCATGTGGATTTCGGTTGCTCCGAAGGTCTGTGCGGATCGTGCATGGTGGACGTCGTCGAAGGTGAGGTGGATCACCGGGACGGCATTCTGACTCCCGAGGAACAAGCCTCGAACAGCTACCTATGTACCTGTGTCTCCAGGGCGAAATCGGACCGTCTGGTCCTAGCACTTTAGGAACAGTGCCGTTGCATGCCGGATGGTCCGGGGTGCAACGGCTGCAAGAAACGAAAAATGGGAGGAAATTGATGTCGATTAAAGAACCGTTTACGGATTTGGACATTAAGACCGCGGATAGCGGTTTTTATGAGAATAACAGCGTTCCGAT